>NZ_LZJJ01000525.1:0-4982 GCF_001667625.1 Mycobacterium sp. E1715 | reverse complement strand
GCGGTCGGTCGGTGCCATCGAACCGTTGATCGGCACTGAAGGCTTCTGGTAGTTGTGCAGCAGCGGTAGCAGCGAGTACTGGCGTTGCCGCTCCGGCAGGCCCCGCATCGTCTGCTCGAACCGCCGCAGCCATTCGCCGTAGTCGGCGATGCGCTGGATCCCATAGCCGGCCTCGATCAGCCAGTCGACGTACTCGTCGAGGCCGATGCCGTCGTCGTAGGGGTTCATCACGTGGTACGTCTGGAACCCGTCGCCTCGAGAGACGTCGTCCAGCACCTGCGTGCCCAGCGTGGAGATCGCCGCGGCGATGAACTCCACCGGCAGGCCGTCGTAGTGCGAACGCTGGCGGTTGCCCTCGGCGTCCAGTTCGTAGAACGAACCGGGCGCGACACCGGTGGCGACCAGGCTCAGCATCAGCCGGGTGAACATGTCCGGCAGGTTGAGCTGGCCGGCGTAGGTGGTGTCGGCCAGGATCATGTCGCAGCGGAACACCGCCACCGGCAGGCCACACAGGTCGTGCGCCTCGCGCAGCAGCACCTCGCCGGCCCACTTGCTGGTGCCGTAGCCGTTGGCGTAGTTGTCGTTGATCGCGCGGGTCGCGCTGATCTGCCGGATGTCGGCGTCCTCGACGAACTGGCCGGGCTTGATCTGGTCGCCGACGCCGATCGTCGACACATAGGTGTACGGCTTGAGCTTGGTGGTGAGCGCGATCCGGATCAGTTCGGCGGTGCCCAGCGCGTTGGGGCCGAACAGCTCGCTGTACGGCAGCACGTGGTTGACCAGGGCGGCCGGGTCGACGATCAGGTCGACCGTGTCGGCCAGCCGCTGCCAGGTGTGCGGGTCCAGGCCGAGGTTGGCCTCGCCCTTGTCGCCGGCGATGACCTCCAGGTGGTCGGCGGCAAGCTCCCGGTAGTGCGCCAGCAGCTTGGGGTCGCCGCTGTCGAAGGTTTTGTCCAGCCGGCCGCGGGCCTCCGCGTCGGACTTGGCGCGGACCAACGCAATCACCTTGCCGTCGACCATGTCCATGCGCTCGAGCCATTCCAGCGCCAGGTAGCGACCCAGGAAGCCGGTCGCGCCGGTTAGCAGCACCGTCCGCACCTCGCTGGTGGGCTTGGGCAGGCTGGGCGCGGCGGCCAGCGTCTCGGCCTCGAGGAACTTGTCCAGTGTCAGGTCACCGGCGTGCACCTCGGTCGCGTCACGGCCGTGCACGGCGGCGAAGGTGGGCCGCTTGGTGCCCTGGCGCTCGCCCTCGATGTAGTTGGCGATGGCCTGCAGGTCGCTGGCCGGGCTGACGATGACGCCGACGGGGACGTCGATGTCGAAGATCTCGCGCAGCAGGTTCCCGAACGTCAACGCCGACAACGAGTCTCCGCCCAGGTCGGTGAAGTGCGCGTCGGGCGTCAGCTCGCTGCTCGCCGTGCCCAGCATGGCCGCGGCGGCCCGGCTCACGGTCTGCAGCACGGGCGCGTTCGCGCCGTTGCGCCGCAGTTCGGCCAGCTCGTTGGCCTGTCCCTGGGCCAGCTCGGCGTAGAGCTGCTCGAGCCGCTCGCCGTAGTGCTGCTTCAGCTTCGGCCACGCCAGCTTGCGGATCCCGGTCAACAGACCGTTCTCCAGGCTGAACGGGGTGGACTCTATGATGAAGTCGCGCGGCACCTCGTAGGACTGCAGGCCGGCCTGGCGCGCGACGTGCTGCAGCGAGTCGGCGATCTTGGGCTTGAGGCTCTCCTGGTCGCCCGAGGCCAGCGCCTCCTCCGTCGGGACCACGACTGCCAGCAGGTAGGGCTGGGAGCTGTTCCCGTAGACGTAGATCTGGCGCACCAACGGGCTGTTGCCGAACTCGGCCTCCAGCTTGGCCAGGGTCACGAACTCGCCCTGCGCCAGCTTGAGCACGTTGTTGCGGCGGTCGACGTAGACCAGCTTGTCGGGCGCGACCTCGGCGAACACGTCGCCGGTCCGGTAGTAGCCGTCCTCGTCGAACACGTTGGCCGTCGTCTCGGCCCGCTTGTAGTAGCCGGGGAACATGTTCTCGGTCCGCAACAGCAACTCGCCGCGGGGGTACGGCCGGTCGGTACCGAAGTAGCCCAGGTCCGGCACGTCGACGAGCTTGTAGTCGATCACCGGCGGGCGCTGGATCTCGCCGTCGAACAACACCATGCCGGCCTCGGTGGAGCCGTAGCCGTCCATCAGGTGCATCTCGAGCAGCGATTCGACCCAGGTGCGCAGTTCGGGCGAGGTGGGCGCGGAGCCCGTCATCGCGAAGATGTAGCGCCCACCCAACAGGTACTGACGCTGGTCTGCGAGAACTTGCGCCTCGACCGCTGCGCGGTCGCCGCCGTCGGCGAGCCGCCGTTCCACCAGGCGCTGGAATTCGCCGAACAGGGTCTCCCAGATGCGCGGCACGAAGTTCAGCTCGGTCGGCCGCACCAGCTCGAGGTCCTCGAGCAGGGTCGAGAGGTCGCTCTTGGCGGCGAAGTAGGCCGTGCCGCCGTTGCCGAGCGTGCCGTAGAGGATGCCGCGGCCCATGACGTGGCTCATCGGCATGAAGTTCAGGGTGATTGACGCGGCGCTTTCGCCGAACCAGTTCCTGCTGCCCCGGCGCCAGATCTTGGCGACGTTGCTCTGCGGGTACATCGCGCCCTTGGGCGCGCCGGTGCTTCCGGAGGTGTAGACGAGCAGGGCCAGAGGGTCGGATTCCTCGCTGGCCGGGAGCGGCGCGTCCGGCAACGCCTTGCCGCGCTCGAGCACCTCGGCGAGCGTTTCGACCACGACGTCGGTGTCCGCGAGCCGGGTGCGGGCGGTCTCCACCGCCTCCCGCTCGTCGTCGACCTCGGGGTGGTAGTCGAACACCACCAGCCTGGCGGGCCGGTAGCCGCTCAGGATCAGCTCCACGGCGTCGGGCAGCTGGTTGGCGCTCGCCGCGATCACGGTGGGCTCGGTCTCGGTCACGATCGGCTGCAGCGACGTCAGCGACGCGCTGGTCTGCAGCGGGACCGACACCGCACTGATCGTCGCCAGCGCCATGTCGATGGTGGTGTAGTCGACGCTGTTGAAGCCAAGCACGCAGACCCGGTCACCGGTGTGCACCTCGTCGTCGGACCAGGCGCGGCCGAGCGCGGAAACCCGCTCGCCGAGCTCCCGATAGGTCAGCGTCTCGAACCGGGAAAGCAACTCCAGCCTGGTGCGTCCGCTGGCCGGGTCCTTGACGAACTCCACCGCGCGGTGCGCCAGCGCCGGCCGGTCGGCATACCCCTCGAGCACGGTCCGGATCACCTGCGGGAGGCGCAGCCCGGGCCGCTCGAGCGCCGATTCGACCGCCGGGTCGGGGCGGGCGGCGGCGAACTGGGGGTCGTTGGCGGTCAGGTCCTCGATGCGGCGCTCGAGCCGCTCGTCGTGCTTGGTGGTCGACATAGAAATTCCCTCGCAATGAAAGATATTGAGTCTTCTCGCGCCGATGCGCTGACCATTAGAACGTTAGCTAAAGTAACGGTATTCCACCATGGCCGCGCCGCGGCGCAAGTTGTGAGATTGCCCACCCGGGCCGGTCGACCCCGTCTTACAGGGCGGCCAGCAATCCCGCCAGGACGTCGATGCCCTCGTTCAGCAGCTCGTCGCTGATGGTCAGCGGCGGCAGCAGCCGGATGATGTTGCCGAACATGCCGCACGTCAACACGACGACGCCGGCGGCATGGGCCGCCTTGGACAGCTTCTGAGTCAGCTCCGCGTCGGGCTCGGCGGTACCTGACTTGACCAACTCGATGGCGATCATGGCGCCGCGGCCGCGCACCTCGCCGATCCGGTCGTCGCCGGCCTGCAGGCGCAGCAACGGCTCGGTGATCAGCCGTTCCAGTTGCCGGGCCCGCTCGATCAGCCCGTCACTTTCGATCGTTGAAATGGTGGCCAATGCTGCAGCACAAGCGATCGGGTTGCCACCGAATGTGCCGCCCAACCCGCCGACGTGCGACGCGTCCATGATCTGCGCCCGGCCGGTGACCGCCGACAGCGGCAGCCCGTCGGCGATGCCCTTGGCGGTGCAGATCAGGTCGGGTTCGATGCCCTCGTGTTCGCACGCGAACATGGCGCCGGTGCGCGCAAACCCGGTCTGCACCTCGTCGGCGATGAACACCACGTCGTTGTTGCGGCACCAGTCGAGCAGGGCCGGCAGGAATCCCTCGGCCGGCACGATGAAGCCGCCTTCGCCGGCGATCGGTTCGATGATGACCGCGGCGAGGCTGTCGGCGCCGACCTGGCTCTCGATGACGTCGATCGCCCGCGCGGCGGCCTTCTCCCCGTCGGTGGCCAGCTCCTTGTCGAGAAGCCCGTCCCGGTACGGGTAGGACACCGGGGCCCGGTAGACCTCCGGCGCGAACGGGCCAAAGCCGCTCTTGTACGGCTTGGACTTGGCGGTCAGCGCCATCGCCAGGTTGGTGCGGCCGTGGTACGCGTGGTTGAACGCCACGACGGCGGGCTTGCGGGTGTACGCGCGGGCGACCTTGACGGCGTTCTCGACGGCTTCCGCACCGGAGTTGAACAGCACCGAGCGCTTCTCGCCGGAGCCCGGCGTGATCCGGTTGAGCTCCTCGGCGACGGCGACGTACTGCTCGTACGGCACGACCATGAAGCAGGTGTGGGTGAATTCGGCGACCTGGGCGCGCACCGCCTCCACCACCCGGGGCGAGGAGTTGCCGACGGTGGTGACCGCGATGCCGGAGGCCAGGTCGATGAGCCGGTTGCCGTCGACGTCCTCGATGATGCCGCCGAACGCCCGCGCCACGAACACCGGCAGCGAGACGTTCACCCCGTGCGACACCGCCGCGGCGCGGCGTTTGGTCAGCTCCAGCGAAGCGGGACCGGGGATTTCGGTGACCAGCTGGCGTGTCTGCTCGAGGCCGGCCACGATCTTCTCCTCACCGCGGCGCGCCTGTCACGTCGCGACTCAAGCCTATCCGGCGCGTCCCCGCCCGGCCTCTCATGTACGGCGGCGC
>NZ_LZJJ01000524.1:0-19761 GCF_001667625.1 Mycobacterium sp. E1715 | reverse complement strand
CACAACCTGCCGCGCGGCACCACCCAGGGCCAGGCGTTCCAGTTCCTCGGGGCCGCTGTGGACCACTACTGCCCCGACCAGGTCGGCTTCGTTCAGCGGGCCGGCACCCACTAGCCCGTTTTCAGCGCAGCGGCTTGTAGGCCGCATGCAGCGCCACGATGCCGCCGGTCAGGTTGCGCCACCGAACCGCCGCCCATCCGGCCCGCGAAATCTCGTGCGCCAACTTGGTCTGGTCCGGCCAGGCCCTGATCGACTCCGCGAGGTAGACGTAGGCGTCGGGATTGCTGGACACCGCGCGGGCCACCCGCGGCAGCGCCCGCATCAGGTACTCCTTATAGACGGTGGCGAACAGCCCGTTGGTCGGCGTGGAGAATTCGCACACCACCAACCGGCCGCCCGGGCGAGTGACGCGGGCCATCTCGCGCAGCGCCGCCCGCGGGTCGACGACGTTGCGCAACCCGAAACTGATTGTGACCGCGTCGAATACGTCGTCCCCAAACGGCAGCCGGGTGGCGTCGGCGGCGACCTTCGGGACGTTGCGCGCGGCACCCGCGGCGAGCATCCCGACCGAGAAGTCGGCCGCCACGCACCATGCCCCGGATTTCCTGAGCTCGACGGTGGACACCGCGGTGCCGGCGGCCAGGTCCAACACCTTCTGGTCGGGTCCGATCGCCAGTGCCGACCGGGTGGCGGCCCGCCAATACCGGTCCTGCCCCAGCGACAGCACGGTGTTGGTCAGGTCGTAGCGGCGGGCGACGCCGTCGAACATCGACGCGACGTCCCGGGGGTCCTTGTCCAACGCCGCACGACTCACGAGGGAAACGCTACCGTCCGGGAATTACACGGTGACGGCGGCGTTGCAACACTGCGTGACTGAAAAAGTTTGGTTTATCACCGGTACATCGCGAGGCTTCGGGCGCGCGTGGGCGATCGCGGCGCTCGAGCGCGGCGACAACGTCGCCGCCACCGCCCGCAACACGGCATCGCTCGACGACCTGGCCGAGAAGTACGGCGACGCGCTGTTGCCGATCCGATTGGACGTCACCGATCGGGACGCCGACTTCGCCGCGGTCAAGCAGGCGCACGACCACTTCGGGCGGCTGGACATCGTGGTCAACAACGCCGGTTACGGGCAGTTCGGGTTCGTCGAGGAGTTGTCCGAACAAGACGCACGGGATCAGATCGAGACCAACGTCTTTGGGGCGCTGTGGATCACCCAGGCGGCGTTGCCGTACCTGCGCGACCAGCGCAGCGGCCACATCATTCAGGTGTCCTCGATCGGGGGCATCACCGCTTTCCCATTGGTCGGCATGTACCACGCGTCCAAGTGGGCGCTGGAAGGCTTTTCGCAGGCGCTGGCCCAAGAGGTCGCCCCGTTCGGCGTGCGCGTCACGTTGATCGAGCCGGGCGGCTTCGACACCGACTGGGCCGGGGATTCGGCCAGGCACGCCGATCCGCTGCCGGCGTACGACGATGTTCGTGCCGCCGTGCAGGCCGAGCGCAGCAAGCGCTGGGCCAGCCCGGGCAGTCCGGAGGCGTCCGCCACGGCGCTGCTGAAGGTGGTCGACGCCGAAAAGCCGCCGCTGCGAGTCTTTTTCGGCGCTTCACCGCTGGCGACGGCCAAGGCCGACTACGAGAGCCGGCTGCGCACCTGGGAGGAATGGCAGCCGGTCGCCGAGCTGGCCCAGGGGTAGCGAGCCGCGGACGTCGGCGCCTACCAGTGAGGTAGTCGATTACGCATGTCGGCAGCCCGGTGCGGACCCATAATTGTGGGCATCTGCGAGGAAAGGCGGTCCGATGTCCGCACCCCAGTCCGCGCCGGTGGCAACCAGCGACGTGTGCATCGTCGGCGCCGGCATCGCCGGGTTGAATGCCTTGTTCGCCGCCAGCCGATACCTATCGCGTGAGCAGACGGTGATCCTGATCGACCGCCGTAGACGCGTCGGCGGCATGTGGGTCGACGTCTACCCCTATGTCCGCCTGCACCAGCCGCACCCCATGTTCACGGCGGGCAACATCGAGTGGACGCTCGCCAAGGAGCGCAGTTATCTGGCGACCAAGGGCGAGGTGCTCGCCCACTTCGAGCACTGCGTCGACGTGATCAGGCAGCGGGTCGGAGTCGAGGAGTATCTCGGCTGGGACTTCGAGTCCGCAGAAGAGACGAACGGCATCGTGCGGGTCACCTGCAGGGCCCCCGACGGGCGGCAGCTCGTCGTCGAGACCACGCGTTTGATCAAGGCCTTCGGCCTCGGGATCACCCCGAACGAACCGCTGGCCATCTCGAGCAAGCGCGTCCATTCGGTGTCGCCCGACTACTGCGACGTGCGGGCCGGCGACATCAGGGAGAGTGACGCGCCCGTGTGGGTCGTCGGCGGCGGAAAAACCGCGATGGACACCGCGCACGCGCTGATCACGAGCTACCCCGGCCGCGAGGTCAACATGGTCGCCGGCCGCGGCACGTTCTTCTCCTGCCGCGACGACCTGTTGCCGAGCGGCGCCCGCCGGTGGTGGGCGGGCACGCCGCCGAGCGCGGTCGCCACCCAGTTGAGTCACCGGTACGACGGCACGAACGAATCAGAGGTGCAGGCTTGGTATCGTGCCACGCACGGCACCTTCCTGACCCCCCAGGCGGACAACTTCGTGTTGGGAGTGTTGTCCGAGGCCGAGAACCGCACGATCTCCGCCGGGCTGAACGACGTCGTGATGGACTATTTCGAGGATGCGGTCGATCGCAACGGCACGACCGAGTTGGTGTTCCGGAGCGGATCGACGAAGACGATCGAACCGGGTAGCTGGATAATCAACTGCACCGGATACGTCAAGTTCCCAGACGAATACCCGTATGAGCCGTACGTTTCACCCAGCGGCGCAGTCGTTTCCATCAATGTGCGGTCGGCCATGCTGCACTTGCCTGCGTTCATGGGGTACTTCCTGGGCCACCTGATGTTCCTGGGCAAGCTCACGGATATTCCGCTCTACGAAATAGATTGGATGAATCTGAGGCAGAAGGCGCCGCTGGCGTTTCCCTACGTGCTCTTCGCCCTCGTTCAGCACAATCTCAGCCTGATCTACGACGACGTCCCCCGTCGCGTATTCACCGACAACAACCTCGATTTCGATAAGTGGTACCCGTTGCCGCGACGGGTGCCGGGCATGGCGCGGTTCATGCTCACGCACCGCCGGGAGTGCGAGCGCCAACGCCGGGTTCTCGACACGGTGCGGGAGCGTCTCGAAATCCGTTGCGGCCCGCTCAGCGGGTAAGGCACATACCGGGGGAACGGCTTCCGTCATCCGGCACCGCCACTCCCGGCGCACGGGCGCGACCGGCTTCACACCGCCTGGTGAGCCCAACCACTTCGCGAAAGTACCGGTACCGCAAGACAGGTAGTCGACTACGCGTGTGGGGTGGTCTAGCGCAAACAAGACTTGGTGGCGAAACCACTCAACCGACGCCCTTGGGGAGCACCACCATGACACTCACGGTTGACACGTCGGCCTGCCCGAGCGTCTTCGATGCCGGCCTGCCGACTATTGATTACGAGCACTGCCAGAGCCCCGAAGAGGCTCACCTGATTCTCCACGAGGCGCGCCGCCGGGCACCGATTGCGATCGGCCCGCATGGGCCGGAAGTGCTGACCTACGAACTGGTCCGAAGTGTGCTGCGCGACCCGCGCTTCCGCGTGCCCCAGGGGATGTTCCTTGCCTCCCAGGGCATCACGACCGGCCCATTGTGGGAGCGCGTCGCCACCAACCTGATCAGCCTCGACGGGGCCGAGCACCACCGGCTGCGCCGCCTGGTGTCCAAGGCGTTCACACCGCGCGCCACCGCGCGGCTGGGCGCAACGATCGACGGGGTGATCAACGGACTGCTGGACCACCACACCGCAATTGGGCGCTGCGACGTGGTCGCCGACATCGCCAGGCAATACCCGATCCCGATCATCTGTGCGCTGTTGGGCGCCCCGGCCGAAGATTGGAAGCTGTTCTCCGAGTGGACCGACGACATCTTCAAGGCCTTCAGCTGGGAGGTCGCCGCTCATCAGAACAACATCTTGGCCGCATGGGACGAGCTCGACGCCTACATCGACGACATGGTCGCGCAGCGACGCCACCGGCTGACCGACGACCTCATCTCCGACCTGATCCGCGCCGAGGACGACGGCGACCACCTGAGCGCCGACGAGCTACGCATGCTGGCCGCGGGCCTGCTGATGGCCGGCACCGACACCACCCGCAACCAGCTGGCCGCCTCCGTGCACGTGCTGTGCGACTGTCCCGAGCAGTGGCGGTTGCTGGGCGAGCACCCAGAAGTCGCGAACAGTGCGGTTGAAGAGACGATGCGGCATTCGCCCATCGCGGCCGCGACGTTGCGCATCGCTCTCGAGGACGTCGAAGTCGCCGGGGTGGTGATCCCCGCGGGCACCGTGGTCATCGCAAACACCGCCGCAGCCAACCGCGACCCCGCCGTCTACGACGACCCCGACCGACTCGACATCACCCGAGTGGGGGCCCCGCCGATGCAGACGTTCGGCGCCGGCATGCACTACTGCCTGGGCGCGAACCTGGCCCGACTCGAGCTCGCCGAAGCCCTGGCGACCATGGCGCGGCGCATGCCCGACGCGCGCCGCACCGGACCCGCGCCGTGGAAGCCGCTGACCGGGCTGAGCGGACCCGCCACGCTGCCAGTCGAATTCACGCCCGAGATCGATGTCGCCGCGACTAGCGCACGGTGCGGATGACGAAGGCGTCGATGTTCTCGTCGTAATCGACCGATTCGTCCACGAAGAGTTCGCCCACCGGGTGACCGTCCTCGGCGACGGCAATGAAGGTCGATTCCTCGGGGTTGTACGTCACCGCGCCTTCAACGAACATCGCCGCGACCTCGTGCCCGTCGGCCCCGAACACGACGAGCTTCAATCCTCCGGCGTCCTTGACGTATTCCGCTGCCTCAGCACGCGTCGTGACCATCCTTGCGAGTCCTTTCTCTGTTGCCGAGCCGTCAGGGCGTGGGCTGGGAAACCCTTGTCTGTACGAGGAATTCGTGTAGCGCATCCGCCATCCGCGCCCGCACCGGCGCGCCGGAGATGACCACGTCGACCATCGGCACCGATAGGTGGGTGTGACCGCGGGCGCCGACATGCTCGGTCGGCACCCCCGCCGCCTGCAGCGCGGCGGCGTAGGCCTCGCCGACATCGCGCAGGGGATCGAACTCGGCCGTCACCACGAGGGCCGGCGGCAGCCCGGACAGGTCGGCGGCATTCAAGGGGGCGAATCGGGGGTCTTCTCGATCCGCAGCGTCGATGTAATGGTCGTAGCACCACCGAAGTAGCGGCGTCGTCAGACCGTAGCCATCGGCGTTCTCGGTGAACGACGCGCGCGTCATCTCGCCGGACGTCAAGGGCGTCAACAACACCTGGCCCACGATGGTCGGGCCGCCCATGTCCCTCGCCAGCCGGCACACCACCGCCGCGAGTCCCCCGCCCGCGCTCCAGCCGCACACCGCCAACCGACCCGGGATGCCGCCGAGCGCCTCGGCGTTGTCGGCGACCCACCGCACCGCGGCCATCGCGTCATCGACGGCCGCAGGAAAGCGGTTCTCGGGTGAATGGCGGTAGTCAGCTGAGACCACCATGGCGCCGCTCCGCACGCAAAGATCCCGGCACAGCGGATCATCCGCGACGGCGTCGCCGAGAACGTAGCCACCGCCATGGAAATACACGACCACCGGATGCGGACCCGGGGTGGCAGGCCGATAAAGCCGGTACGCCAAATCGCCGGCGGGGCCGGGCAGCACGCCGTCGACGATCTCGCCGACATCCGGTCCCGGCGGTCGCACCATCGACATCTGCGCGTACAACGCGCGAGCCTCCTGGACGCCCATCGATTCCATCGGCGGCAGATTCAGCGCCGCCACCTCGTTGAGGACCATCTCGACGTCCGGCTGCAACCGGCGCACCACTCCGTCGTTGCAGCGTGAGCCGGCGGGGCCAGATCTCCTGTAGCCCAGGTAATCGCGGGCGACCACCTCGTCGCAGCCGGCACGGTAGAAGTCGAAGCCCGCGCAGTACGGCAGGAAGACCCGGGATTTGCCGGGCACATTGGCGCCCATGTACCACGAGTTCGCCTGGGGGTAGAGGGTGATGTCGGCGCAGTCGTTGACGTGCTGCGTCCACCCGGCCTCCGCCCAGTTCGGTGGGCTCGATGACCTCGAAGCCGTCCGCGCTCAGGTGGCCGAGGCAGTCGAGCACCCAATCCGCATGCTGTTCGATCGACACGACCATGTTGGTCAACACCGAGGGGCTGCCGGGACCGGTGATGAAGAACAAGTTGGGAAAACCGGCCGTGGTCAAGCCGAGGTAGGTCCGCGGTCCGTCTGCCCATTTGCCCTTGAGCGCCAGACCATTACGACCCCTGATGTCGACCGCCGTGATCGCGCCCGTCACCGCATCGAAACCGGTCGCGAAGACGATCGCATCGAAAGCGAACGACTCGTCGGTGGTGTCGATCCCCGTCGCCGTGATTTCCCGGATGGGATGTTTGCGGACGTTGACCAGGCGCACGTGCGGCAGGTTGTAGGTGGCGTAGTAGTTCGTGTCCAGGCACGGCCGTTTCGTCGCCAGCGGGTGATCAGTGGGGCAGAGTTCGGCGGCGGTGTCGGGATCGTCGACGATCGAGCGGATCTTGTCGCGGAAGAACTCGGCATATTCGTGATTGGCGGCGGGATTGCTCAGCACGTCGGCGAAGACGTTGATCGCCTCGAACAGCAAGCCGTCAGCCCAGGCGCGCTCGTAGCGGCGTTGGCGTTCGGCCTCCGAAACGCCGAAGGTGGGAGTGACGTCGCGCTCCATCGGGATGCCGCCGAACGAAAGCTTCGCGGCCGCACGGTATTCCGCCTCATTCGGCAGTTGCGCGATCTTCGAGGGCGGCACCGGACCATTGTGCGCCGGGATCGAGAAGTTCGGCGTCCGCTGGAACACCACCAGCTGCGCCGCCTCCTGTGCGATCACCGGAATCGATTGCACCCCGGAGGAACCCGTGCCGATGACGGCCACCCGCTTGCCGGTGAAATCGACCGGCTCGTGCGGCCAGGCGCTGGTGAAGTAGATTTCGCCGGCGAACCGCTCGAGCCCCCGGACCTCGGCCTGCTTGGGCAGGGACAGGCAGCCGGTGGCCATCACGACGAAACGACTGGTGAGTTCGTCCCCGCGGTCGGTGCCCACCCGCCATAGCGAAACATCGTCGTCCCATCCTGCGCGCTGCACCCGCGTCGAGAAGGTGAGGTGGCGGCGCAGGTCGTGCTTGTCCGCGACGTGATTGAGATAGCGCAGGATCTCCGGCTGGGTGGCGTACTTCTCCGACCACCGCCAGTCGCGGTGCCAGTCGGGATCAAAGCTGTACATGTAGTCGACGCTGGGCACGTCAACCCGGGCGCCCGGGTAGCGGTTCCAGTACCACGTGCCGCCGAGGTCGTCGCCCGCCTCGAAGACGCGGAACCGGTATCCGGCACGGCTTAGCCGGTAGGCGAGGTACAGGCCCGCGATACCCGCGCCCACCACGACGACGTCGACGTCCGGCAGCGGCCGGTCTGTGCTGGCTGCATGGGTCATCGTCTGATGATCCCGCCGCGCTCACCGGCTGTCTTGAGTACGGCGATACTCGATTTGCTGACGACCGGCCGCGGCCCGGCATGCCCGGGCCTTACCAAATGGGTAGGAAACCCTTCCCTTCCGGGAGAAGAAAGTGGCCCTCACGGTAATTACCTGATCGCCGATAATCCCCGAGCATTTCGGTCATGACTTCCACGACCACACTGCCGAACCGCAGCATCCTCAGCGACGCAGACCTCGCCCGGGCCGCGGCGGCCGGTGATCGCGCGGCGCTGGCCGATATCTACCACCGCTACGCGGGCCCACTGCACGCCTACTGCGTCGGCATGTTGCGTGATCGCCACGCCGCCTCGGACTGCGTGCAGGATGTCTTCTGCACCGCCACCACACAGTTGCCGAAGCTGCGTGACGCGGACAAGCTGAGGCCGTGGCTCTACGCCATCGCCCGCCGCAGCGCGCTGCGGGCCTTGTCCGAACGCCGCCGCGAGGCCGCCTGCGACGAGCTGCCCGACGATGCGGCGACCGGTCCCGGGCCGTTCACGCTGACCGCCCAGAACGAACTCCGTCAACTGATCAACCAGGCGGCCGACGGATTGTGCGAGCGCGACCGGCGGGTGCTGGAGCTTGCCTACCGCCACGGCGCGACCGGAACCGAGCTCGCGCAAGCGTTGGGCATCAGCTACGACTCCACCAAGAAGGTCCTGCAGCGGCTGCGCGACACCATCGAACGCTCACTGGGCGCCCTGTTGGTGGCCCGCCGCGCGACCCAACACGGCTGCCCGCGGCTCGCCGCGGACCTGACCGGCTGGGACCATCAGTTCACCGTGCTGATGCGGAAACGCATTGCGCGCCACATCGAGTCGTGCCCCACATGCGACGGGTACCGCCGCAGCGCCCTCAATGCCGTTGCCCTGCTTGGCGGCGGGGTACTCGACGAGCTGGCCAAGCCACACGGCGGGTAACGAAATATCCGCGGGCTCACTTCTGCTGGGTGCGACGGTCACGCAGCATGGAGCGGTTGACGGCCCCGAGCCGGATGGCCGCATTGGCCAGCCGGACCCGGCGATCCCCCTCGGCCGTGATGCCGAACTTGTCGTACAGGTGCTGCAGGTGTTGCTTGACGGCCGCCTCCGTGACGTACAGCTCCTGGGCCATCCGGCGGACCGATGCGGGCTCGGGGAACGGGTCGTCGGCGACGAACGGGCGGCACAGAACCTTGAGGACATCGAGTTCGCGCGCGGTCATGCGGGGCGGCCGCAGGATGGACTTGCCGGTTTCGGTCTCTTGGTCGCCCGGCGCTTCGCCGGCCCCTTTTGTCATCCAGAACACCAACCGCGAACTGCCGAGCCGCAATTCGTCTCCCGACCGCAGGATCCGTTCCGCCGCGATCCTTTCCCCGTTGACGTAGGTGCCGTTGCGGCTTCCCAAATCACGCACGGACCAGGCTTGCCCGAAATTCTCCAGGACGGCGTGTACCCGCGACACGGTCGGGTCGTGCTCCAACGACACCGCGTTGGTCAAGGACTTGCCGAGGGTCACCCGTTCACCACTGAGCGCGACCAGCTCCCGCCCCGACGGCTTCCACACTTCCAAATGGGACGACATATCGACCCCTCCTATCACGGCCCATTCTGACCCCGCGGCGCAAAGAATGGCCGGAGAACGGTCCGCTGAGCCGAAAATCGCGTGTTCGGCTGCCGAGATTCCCCCGGTATTCGGGTCCACGACGCCCGGTTGCGGTTGGACCGTGGTGACGCATCACCGGTAGCCGTTTTCCCTGCCGGCGAGAAGCCATAGGATCTACGAGCATGCGTCGCCGCATCCCTAACCCGACTTCGTGATGGCAATCACCAATGTTGAGCTCAGCTTCCTGCTGGAGGCGTCGCGCCGCGGGCTGCTTCCTCAGCAAGGCCGCCTCCTGGAATTCGGCGAAGCCGAGACCATGATCGATGTGGTGCAGGCGATCCCGCTCCTCCTCGCCGAAGGGCCACGGCGCGACGCGTTGCTGGCCGAGACGCCGCCGGACGGTGTGGCCCAGGTCTACGCCGACGCCAAGCGAATCTACCGAGCCCTGTTCGACTTCCGCAGCTACAACGCCATCGACCTGCTCCCACCCAATCACTACCGTCTGCAGCAGGATCTCAACCTGCCCTTCGACCTTGGGACAAGGTTCGACGTCTGCATCAACAACGGCACGACCGAGCACGTCTTCAATCAGGCCAATTGCTTCAAGGCGATTCATGATCACACCGCCCCGGGGGGCGTGATGATCCACTGGACGCCGTGCCTGGGATGGGTCGACCATGGCCTTTACAACATCCAGCCGGGGTTCTTCCACGACCTGGCCGCCGCGAACGGCTACGAGGTCCTGCTCGCCGTGCTGTCGAGCGACAGCATGATGATGCCGATCATCCCAGGCCAGATCACTTCCGAATTGGTTGCCGCCAATCCGGGCATCCGCGACAGTCTCGCGTGCGCCGTGCTGCGCAAGACGACGGATGAACCCTTCCGCTTTCCCCTGCAGGGGGTCTATTCCTTTCTCAAGGAACTGGCGGCTGTGGGGGATCCGCAACGTATTACGCATCTGCTGGCGGCGCGCGACGACGTGCAACTCGTCATCGTCGGCGACGGCGTCGACCGCGGCAAACTGCAAAAGGCAATGCCGACAGCGGTTTTCACCGGCGCGCTGTACGGCGACGAACTCGCCGTGGCGTACGCCAGCATGGATGTCTTCGTGCATCCCGGCGAGCATGAGACGTTTTGCCAAGTCGTGCAGGAAGCGCTGGCGTCGGGGTTGCCGGTGATCGCCCCCGACGCCGGCGGCCCACGCGACCTCGTCACGCCGTGGCGCACCGGTTTGTTACTGGGCGTCGACGAATTCGAGGCGAGGTTGCCTGAGGCCGTCACCCATTTGATCGACGAACGCCACCGCTACGCATTGGCCGCCCGGCGCAGCGTGCTCGGCCGCAGTTGGCCGGTCATCTGTGACGAGCTGCTCGGTCACTACGAGGCGGTGCTGTCGCCGTTCTCCCGCAGGCGGATGTTCGCCAAGCGCTACGCGCAGGGCCAGTGAACTAACGGTCCGCCCGCGGGACCAACCCCAGGCGCTGACGTCAGTGGTCGTGCCCGGGCGGGGGATCCTGGATCGGGTTGTCGGGTCGCCCCGTGTGTGGTTGCTCTGGTGCCTGGCCGGAGCGCGCCGCCAGCGGGATCAGCCGCTCCACGTGCTTCTCCGGGGCCAACCGGCCCACAAAGCCGACGATCGGCTTGCCCCGCGGTGACCATCGGCGCCGGAGCGCCTCGTCGCGCCCCGACGGGGCGAACCGCAGCACGTCGACGCCGCGCGCCCAGCGATGCACGCGCGGGAAGCGGTGCTCTACAAGCGATTCCATCGTCACGGTGGACGGCGCCAGGGTTCGGTCGGCGAGGCTGTGCAGATGCCGGAACCAGGCCCACGCGACCCGCTGCGTCATCGGGATGCCATAGCTCGCAGCGAATCCCGGTACGTCCGTTTGATATACGGCGACGGTCGGCACCCCCAGCCAGCGCGCCGCCTTGACGCCGCCGTAACCCAGTAAGGCCGGCGAGGCCAAATGCACTACGTCCGGATCGAATCCGCGCAGCACGCTCACCATCCGGGGCATCGGCACGCCGAGTGGCAACGTGGTGACCTTCGGAAACATCCGCGAGGGAACCCGATGCACGCGGATCCCGTCGTGGACGCGATCCGCCGGGGTCACGCCCGGTGGGGTGTCCGGGGCGATGACGAGGGCCTCGTGACCGGTCCGGCGCAAATGCTCGAGTACCCGGAGCACCGAGTTGCTGACACCATTGACTTCCGGCAGGAACGATTCGGCGACGATTGCAACGCGCACACCACTACGGTGTCAGCGCCGGCTGTCGCGAAGGTTGCCTGCGGGCATACGTCGCGCGAAATCTGCTGGTCGGACGCTTCCAACCCCGGCTATGCCGGTGCCGCCGCGGCCTCGTCGCGGCGATCGAGCAGCTTGTCCAGCACCGCCAGCCCGATCAGGAGGGCCGTCGCGGCCAGCCAGCACACCACGGCGATGGAACCGGCCGGGATGATGGCCAGCCCGGCATTGCGGTGCTGCACCCGAACCAGATTGGGATCATTCTTGTTGTACTCGACGTATATACGCATGCCCGTAGCCAGATGCGACGGGTACAGCACGCCGAGCTCCGGGCGGTAGGTGACCCGCTCGGGTGTGACGAATTCGATGGTGGAGCGGCGCGGCCCGGCGCTGAGCACCTCGGCCTGCGCCACCCCCATGTTGTGTCGAATCGCAAGGTCATCGCGCCAGGCGCCGGCCACCAGCAAGACCGACTGCAGGGTGACCAAGCCGGTCACGATGAGCACCGTCACGCGGGCCCAGCGCAGTGCGATCCGGGGCCTGGTGTTGGGCGGCTTGTCACTGCGACCGTGAATCAATATGTGCAGCAATGCCTTTGGGTCGATCAAAGGGCCGCCTTGATGGCGGCGTGCAGCTGCCGAAGCGACGACCGGTCGGCCTTGACCTCCAGCACCCGCATACCGGGCGCGGGTTCGTCGAGCGCCGCGCCGAGCTGGTCGACCTCGATCTGCCGGCTCTCGACGTGGTAGGCGCGGCACAGCGCACCCACGTCGACGTCGTGCGGCGTCCCGAAGATCCGCGACGACACGTCGGAGAATCGCGGGTCGCCCTGCTCGAGCAACTCGAAGATGCCACCGCCGTTGTCGTTGGAGACCACGATGGTCAACTGCCGCGGGGTCGGCTCGGTGGGCCCGATCAGCAGCCCGGAGCTGTCGTGGACGAACGTCAGGTCGCCGATCAGCGCGACGGTGCGGCCCTCGTAGGCGAGCGCGGCCCCGATCGCGGTGGACACCGTGCCGTCGATACCTGCCACCCCGCGGTTGGAGCGGACGCGGATGCCGTGGGTGTCCAGGCCAACCAGGGCGGCGTCGCGGACCGGGTTGGACGCCCCCAGCACCAGCTGGTCACCCGGCCGAAGGGCGTCGGCGACGGCCGCCGCCACGTGCAAGCCGGTGGTCAGCGGGTGCGCCTTTAGCTGGCCGCGCACCGCGTCGTTGGCGTGCCGGTTGACCTCCGCGCAGCGCTTCAACCAGGCCGCACTCGGCGTGCCGGTGGTGACCGCTCGCGTCCCGGTGGCCTGCGAGTTGCCCGAGACGTCGGGCCAGCGCGGTCCGGTGGTCAACGCGTACACCGGCACCTGCGGATCGGCCAGCAGCGCCGACACCGGCCGGTGCAGGGTGGGCCGCCCGAGCATGATCACCTGCTTCGGGCGCAGCAGCGGCAGGGCCAGCGGGTGCAGCGGGTTTTCCGGTGCCGGTGCCGTCGATTCGGCGACGGTCGGCAACTGCGCGAGGTTGGGGTGCACGCCCGCACCGTGCCCGGCGATCACGACGGTGTCGGGCGACAGGTCGATGTCCAGCGGCTGGTCGAACGTGACCGGCGGCGTGTAGGTCCACGGCCGCCCGCCGGGCCGCCCCTGCGGCACGGCGGCGCCCCGGGGTTCGGGATCGGGCACCAGGGGCTCGCGCAGCGGGATGTCGAACTGCACCGGGCCGGCGTTGGCGGTGCGGGATCCCGTCGCCGCCGCCAGGACCCGGCAGGTGGCCGATCGCCACGTCGCGTTGAAGGACTCCAGCCGCTCGGGTGCGTCCTCGGCCAGGCCCAGGCTGATAGCGGCGCGGACCTGGGTGCCGAAGTAACCCAGCTGCTCCATGGTCTGGTTGGCCCCGGTGCCCAGCATCTCGTAGGGCCGGTTGGCCGACAGCACGATCAGCGGCACCCGCGCGTAGTTGGCCTCCACCACGGCCGGCCCCAGGTTGGCAACGGCGGTGCCCGACGTCATCGCGACACACACCGGGGCGCCGGCGGCGATCGCCAGCCCGATGGCCAGGTAGCCGGCGGTGCGCTCGTCGATGCGGACGTGCAGCCGGATCCGGCCGGCGCGGTCGGCGTCGTGCAGCGCGAAGGCCAGCGGCGCGTTGCGCGACCCGGGGCACAGCACCACGTCGCGGACGCCGCCGCGAATCAGCTCGTCAACGACGACGCGGGCCTGAGTCGTCGAGGGGTTCACTCCTACAGCCTGTCACAGCCCGCCGACCGGCGGCCGAACGTGGAGTTGGCGGGCTGGTCCGCCCGGAATTCGCCCGGAAAGCCGACGTTGGGCGCGCCCTCAGTTGCCGGCGAAGAACTTCAGCGCCGCCTCGTTGACGGCGTCCGGGCGTTCGAAGAACCCGAGGTGGCCGGCGTCGGGAATCTGCACGTATCGCCCGTTGGGCAGCGCGTCGGCGACCTCACGCCCCAGGTAGGGCGGTGTCAGCACGTCGTCGGAGAAGCCGATCACCAGCACCGGCGTCGCGATGCTGCGGTAGGCCGGCAGCCGGTTGGTGTACGGGGCGACGTCCAGCTGGCAGCGGGTGCCCGGGGTGGACTTGATCGGCCACATGGAGAACATCGCGATCCAGTCCGCGACGGCGACGTCGTCGTTGAGCGTCTTGCGCGAGAAGTTCTCCAGCAGGCGGATTTTGGCGTCGTAGGAGTTCGGCAGCTGGACCCCGGCGTCGGCGAGCTCGGCCTCGGCGTCGCGGAAGAACTGGCGCGCCTTGTCCATCCGGCCCCGGGTGCCCATCAACACCGCGGAGCTGACCAATTCGGGCCGGGCGAGCATGAGCTCCTGGGCGATGAACGCCCCCATCGACATCCCCACGATGCGGGCCGGGGCGGCGTCGAGGCCCTCGATCAGCGCCGCGGTGTCGGCCACCATCGTTTGCGTGGTGAAACCCTGCGCGTTCTCGGTGGCACCGATTCCGCGGTTGTCGAAAGTGATGACGCGGTAGCCGGCGGCCAGGAACGCGGGGAGCTGATACGGGTGCCAGGTCCGCCCGGCACCGCCGTGGCCGCTGATGAACACCACCGGCTCGCCGGAGCCGCGGTCGTCGTAAGCCAGGTTGATCACTCGGACGACGGTACAAGGAGCGGGTGGCAGGCCGTGACCCGGTCGATCCACCACTGCCGCCGCTCCGGGGGCGCGGCCAGGGCCCGCAACCGCGCCGGATCCGGGGTCACCGCCCCCGCCGCCAGGGTGCCGTCGACGGGCGCTGCGACCTCGGCCACGTCCTCGACGAACAACCCGCCGGTGCCCAGCCCACACGCGTGGCGCAACACCGGCAACGCCGCCGCGGCGGCCAGCCCGGCCGCGATGCCCACCGCCGAGTCGATCGCGCTGGACACCACGACCGGGATGTCGATCTGCGCGGCGATCGAGAGCATGGGCGAAATACCGCCCAGCGGAGCGACTTTGAGCACCGCGATATCGGCGGCGCGGGCGCGGACGACCGCGAGCGGGTCGTCGGCCTTGCGGATGCTTTCGTCGGCGGCGATCGGCACGTCCGGCAGCTCTGGCCGCCGGCGCAGCGCCGCGAGTTCCTCGACGGTCGCGCAGGGTTGTTCGAGGTATTCCAGCGGGCCGTCGGCGGTCAGGGCTTGAGCTGCTCGCACCGCCTGCTCGACGCTCCAGCCGCCGTTGGCGTCCACGCGCACGGTCGGCACGAGGTCGCGCACGGCGTTGACCCGGTCCACGTCGTCGGCCAGGGTCTGGCCGGGCTCGGCGACCTTCACCTTGGCCGTGCGGGCGCCCGGGAATCGGGCCAGCACCTCGCCCACCCGGGCGGCGTCGACGGCCGGAACGGTGGCGTTGATCGGGATGCGGTCCCGGCGCGGCGGCGGTGGCGGGCGGTAGGCGGCCTCGATGCCGGCCGCCAGCCAGTGCGCGGCCTCCGGCGGGGCGTACTCCAGGAAGGCGCCGAACTCGCCCCAGCCCGCGGGGCCCTCGATCAGCGCGACCTCGCGGGTGGTGATGCCGCGGAACCGCACCCGCATCGGCAACGCGACCACGTGCAGGCGGTCCAAGAGGTCTTGCAGGCGGGGCGGGCGCGTGGGCGTCACTGCCCGTAGACCTGGCGGCCCGCGAGAAACGTCGCGCGCACGTCCAGATCGGCGATCTGCTCAGGCGGCACGGTCCGCGGATCGGCCGACAGCACCACCAGGTCGGCGTACTTGCCCACCTCCAGCGAGCCGGTCACGTCGTCGGCGAACAACTGCCAGGCCGCGTCGATGGTCTGCGCGCGGATGGCCTGCTCGACGGTCAACCGCTCCTCGGGCGCCAGCACCCGGCCGCTGGGCGCCGTGCGCGTGACCGCGACGCTGATGTTGCGCAGCGGCTCCTCGGGCGTGACCGGGGGGTCGTTGTGCAACGAGATGCGCATGCCGGTCGCGACCGCGGAACCGGCTGGCATCCAACGGGATCCGCGCTCGGGACCGAACAGGCCGTCGACGATGATGTCGCCCCAGTAGTGGATCTGGTCCACGAAGATGCTGCAGGTGACCCCGAGGTCGGCGGCGCGCCGCAGCTGCTCGGGCCGGATGGCGCCGACGTGCTCGAGCCGCAGCCGGTGGTCGTCGCGGGGGTGTCGGCGCAGGGCCTCCTCGTAGACGTCGAGGATGGTGTCCACCCCGGCGTCGCCCTGTACGTGGCAGGCCATCGGCCAGCCCAGCGGGAAGTAGGCGCCGACGATTTCGCTTAGCTGTTCGCGGGTGTAGTTGGCGTGCCCGCAGGAACCGGGCGGCACGCCGATGGTGCGGGTGGCGTCGGTGTCCAGGTAGGGGAAGGACAGGGCGATGTTGCCTACCCACGGGGAGCCGTCGACCCAGATCTTGATGCCGACCTGGCGCAGCATGTCGTCGCCCTGGCCGGGGGTGGCGTCGGTGCGCATCTGCGGGTTGGAGATCTCGTAGGTGCGCAACCGGACCGTCAGCTGGTCGCGCAGCCGCTCGACGACCGGCCCGAACGCCGGGTCGAAGGCCATCTCGGAGCAGGTGGTCAGGCCGGCGCGGCTGAGCCGCGCGCATTCGGCGAGAAGCATCGCCGGGTAGTCGCCGGGCGCGATGGCCCCGGCCAGCAGCGGGAACACCGCGCCGGTCTCCTCAGCGCTGCCGTCCAGCTCGCCGTGCGCGTCGCGGCCATACCGCGCGCCCTTGGGATCGGGGGTGTCGCGGGTCAGGCCCGCGCGGCGGGCCGCGTGCGAGTTGAAGTACGCCTTGTGCCCGGAGTTGTGGATGATGATCAGCGGCCCGTCCGGCGCGATCTCGTCCAGCCACGCCAGCGTCGGCTGCGGCAACCCGGACTGCAGCAGCGGGTCCCAGCCGTTCAGGTATGCGCCGTCCGCTCCCCTGGCGGCGACCTCGCGCCGCACCGCGGCGACGACGTCGTCGGCGGCCGGCAACGTGACGGGCCGGATGTCGACGATCCGGTCCGACAGCGCCAGCGCCTCCATCAGCGGATGCCCATGCGCCTCAACGAATCCGGGCATCACGCAGCCGTCGCCGACGTCGAGCGTTTTGGTGTCGGGGCCGATGTGGGCGTTAATTTCCGACCGGCTGCCGACGGCGACGATGCGGCCGTCGGCGACGGCGAGCGCCTCGGCGGTGGGCCGCGTGTCGTCGACGGTGAGCACGGTTCCGGTGACGACGAGATCTGCAGCGGCCATGTGCAGGGATGCTAGTGCTCCGGGGTGTCGTCGAGGGGGTGGCTGACTAAAACTGCAACACGTTCTAGTCTTGGCCACATGAGTGACGAGCTGCTGCGCCATCCCATTCATTCCGGACACCTGACCGTCGGTGCGCTCAAGCGCAACAAGGACAAGCCGGTGCTATACCTCGGCGACACCACGCTGACCGGCGGACAGCTCGCCGAGCGGATCAGCCAGTACATCCAGGCGTTCGAGGCGCTCGGTGCGGGCACCGGCGCGACCGTCGGGCTGCTGTCGCTGAACCGGCCCGAGGTTTTGATGATCATCGGCGCCGGCCAGACCCAGGGCTACCGGCGGGTGGCCCTGCACCCGCTGGGCTCCCTTGACGACCACGCCTACGTGCTGAACGACGCCGGCGTGACGTCGCTGATCATCGACCCCAACCCGATGTTCGTCGAGCGGGCGCTGGGCCTGCTGGAGAAGGTGCCCGGCCTCAAGCAGGTCCTGACCATCGGGCCGGTCCCCGAGGCGCTCGGGGATTCCGCGGTGGACCTGGTGGCCGAGGCGGCGAAGTATCCGCCGAAGCCGTTGGTGGCGGCCGAGTTGCCGCCCGATCACATCGGGGGGATGGCCTACACCGGTGGCACCACCGGCAAGCCCAAGGGCGTGCTGGGCACCGCGCAGTCGATCACCACGATGACCACGATCCAGTTGGCCGAGTGGGAGTGGCCGGAGAACCCGCGCTTTTTGATGTGCACCCCGCTGTCGCATGCCGGGGCGGCGTTCTTCGTGCCGACGATCATCAAGGGCGGCGAGCTGGTGGTGCTGACCAAGTTCGACCCGGCCGAGGTGCTGCGGGTGATCGAGGAGCAGAAGATCACCGCGACCATGCTGGTGCCGTCGATGATCTACGCGCTGATGGACCACCCGGATTCGCACACCCGTGACCTGTCGTCGCTGGAGACGGTCTATTACGGCGCCTCGGCGATGAACCCGGTGCGGCTGGCCGAGGCCATCCGCCGCTTCGGGCCGATCTTCGCCCAGTACTACGGGCAGTCCGAGGCCCCGATGGTGATCTCGTATCTGGCCAAGAAGGACCACGACGAGAAGCGGCTCACCTCCTGCGGGCGGCCCACCCTGTTCGCCCGCACGGCGCTTCTGGGCGCCGACGGCAAGCCGGTGCCGCAGGGTGAGGTCGGCGAGATCTGCGTGTCCGGGCCGCTTTTGAGCGGCGGGTACTGGAACCTGCCGGAGGAGACCGCCAAGACGTTCAAGGACGGCTGGCTGCACACCGGTGACATGGCCCGCGAGGACGAGGACGGCTTCTGGTTCATCGTCGACCGGGTCAAGGACATGATCGTCACCGGCGGGTTCAACGTGTTCCCGCGCGAGGTCGAGGACGTCGTCGCCGAGCACCCGGCCGTCGCGCAGGTGTGCGTGATCGGCACCCCGGACGAGAAGTGGGGCGAGGCCGTCACCGCCGTGATCGTGCTGCGGCCCGACCACCCCTCCGATGAGGAGTCGGTGGCGCGGGTGACCGTCGAGATCCAGTCCGCCGTCAAGGAGCGCAAGGGTTCGGTGCAATCGCCCAAGCAGGTGATCGTCGTCGACTCGGTGCCGGTGACCGCGCTGGGCAAGCCGGACAAGAAGGCCGTGCGCGCGCGGTTCTGGGAGGGCGCCGACCGCGCCGTCGGCTGAGTCTTTCGGCTCGAGCGTCACGCCAGCGTGGCGCTCGCCGGCTGCCGTCACGCTGGCGTGACTCTCGGTGATCAGGCGGCGGCGATGCCGGCGACGAGCAGGTCGAGCATGCGGCCGGTCTGCTCCGGCGAGCCGCTGGCCAAAAAGATGCCGATCAGGCTCGACACCACGTCGTCGGCCTGCACGTCGGCGCGCAGGCTGCCGTCCTCGGCGCCGGCCCGCAACAGCAGGTCGACCGCGCCGACGATGCTGTCCCGAGTCTGGTTGGCCTGCATTGCGCCGGAGGCGAAGATCGCCTGCAACGACTCCGCCATCCCACGCTTGGCGGCCACGAATGACGCATAGCGGTCCATCCAGCGGCGCAACGCCGTCTCGGGCGGGTGGCGCTTGAGCAGCCGTTCGGCCGTCGCGGCCACTTCGTCGAGCTCGGCGCGGTAGATCGCCTCCACCAGCGCCTCTCGATTCGGGAAATGGCGGTAGAGCGTGCCGATCCCGACGCCCGCCTCGCGGGCGATGGCCTCCAGCGACACCGGTCGCCCGTCGGCGGTGGCGAACGCCGCCGTCGCCACCTCGATTAGCCGCTCGCGATTGCGGCGCGCGTCCGATCGGATCTCGGCCAAGCGGAGGCTCCTCCGTTTCTGCTACGCTCAAATAAGCGGAGGACCCTCCGCATCTTCTCCAGTGTGGCACGAGGGAGCACTCATGACGGACACACCACGGCCCGGCGGTCCCGGCAGCATCGGCGGGTCGACCGTCGCTCGCATCGGCTACGGCGCAATGCAGTTGTTCGAGGCCCCATCCGTCGAGGACGCGGCCGCGGTGCTGCGCCGCGCGGTCGAGCTCGGGGTCAACCACGTCGACACGGCGTCGTTCTACGGCCCGGGCGAGGTGAACCGTCGG
>NZ_LZJJ01000523.1:0-2946 GCF_001667625.1 Mycobacterium sp. E1715 | reverse complement strand
AGCTGGCTCCAGTGCGTCGAGTTGAGGTATCCCGACCCGAACGCCGCGATCGCGGTCACCAGCAAAAGGACGACGACCGGCCAGATCAGCCGCTTCCAGTGCGGGTGGCGGTGGATGATCACCTGCTCGCCGGCGGCCAGGACGTTATCCGGATAGCTCACCTGCCAGAAGCTACCGCAGATGCACCACGTCACCGGCCGAAACGACGACCGTCTGTCCCCCACTTTCGATGCACAACCTGCCCTGGTCGTCGACCGCGCTCGCGTCCCCGACCACCTCCTTGCCACCCGGCAGGTGCGCCCGCACCCGCGCGCCGACCGTCAGGCTGCGCGCCCGGTAGTCGGCCGCCAGCGCCCAGTCGGCCCCGCGCGCGGCGCGCCAGGCCACGATCCGCCGCCCGAGTTCCTTCAACAGCCCGCACACCAGCCGGGTCCGGTCGGGCGCCGGCACGCCCAAGTCGACCAGCGAGGTGGCCCCCTCGACACCGGCCGGTGCCTCAAACACGTTGAGCCCCAAGCCGATTACCACCACCGGCCGCGCCACCTCGGCCAGGATGCCCGCCAGTTTGCCCGGGGGGTCCCCCGCCAGCACGTCGTTGGGCCACTTGAGCCCCACCCGAACGCCGTCGAGCAGCGGGGCCAACGTGTCCACCACCGCCACCCCGGTGGCCAGCGGCAGCCAGCCCCACCCGGAGGTCGGCACGTCGACGATGCTGACGGCGACCGACATCGTGAGCTGGGCCCGCGGGGTGGCAGACCAGCCGCGGCCGTGGCGCCCGCGCCCGGCGGTCTGGTGCTCGGCGATGAGCACGGCCCCGGCGACGTCGGTCCCGGACGCGGCGCGGGCCAGCAGGTCGGCGTTGGTGGAACCGGTTTCGTCGACGACGTCGAGCCGGCGCCAGCCCAGCCCGGTGCCGATCAGCTCGGCGCGTAATGCGGCCTGGTCCAAAGGTGGCCGGAGCTGGTCTCGGTCTGTCACTGGACCCAGCCTAGGACTCAGCGGCGCCGGCGGCTCACGACGTCGAGCATGTCCAGGACGGCCAGGTGGCTGAACAGCATGCTGGTCCCGATCGGGTTGCCACCGCCGGGATACGCCGTGCCGCTGGGCGCGGCCATCGTGTTGCCTGCGGCGTAGAGGCCCGGTATGGGATTACCGGACGTGTCGAGCACCCGGGCGGCGGCGTCGGTGCGCAGGCCGCCCTTGGTGCCCAGATCGGAGATCCCGAACGCCGCGGCGTGGTACGGCGGGCGTTCGATGGGCACCAGCGGCGAGGCGCCCCCCGAGAACGCGCGGTCGAAAGCCTCGTCGCCCCTGCCGAAGTCCTCGTCGACGCCCGAGGCGGCAAAACCGTTGAACCGGGCCACCGTTGCCGCCAGCCGCCCGCCCGGCACGCCGATCTTGTCCGCCAGTTCCTCCAGGGTGTCCGCGGTGTGCCACAGGCCCGCGGCGACGTACTTCCCGGTCTCGACGATGGAGACGTTGGCCGCCTTCACCGGGGGCACCTCGCCATCGGAGTCGTCGTAGATCATCCAGTACGGCAACGTGATTGAACCATCCTGCAGTTGCGCGATGATCTCGCGGCCGGCCCGGTCGTACGCCTGGGACTCGTTGACGAACCGGTCGCCGTCCTGGTTGACGAAGATGCCGCCGGTGAACCACAGCGCGAACGCCGACCGCCCGTCGGGATGGGTCATGCCCGGTGACCACCACGCCTGGTCCAGCAGGTCGGTGTCGGCGCCCGCGGCGATGCCGGCCCGCAGCGCCAGGCCGCGACTTCCCGGGCCGCCCATGGTGTCTCGCGCGGTGCCGGGCACCCCGAATTCGCGGCGCATCTCCTCGTTGTTCTCGAAGCCGCCGGCGGCCAGCAGCACGCCCAGCCGGGTGCGGATGGCCCGCCGCTCGCCGCCGCTCTCCACGATCGCCCCGGTCACCGCCCCGTCGGAAAGGACGAGATCGACCAGGGCGGTGTCGCGCTGCAGCGCCGCATTCGGGTACTGAGCGATCGCCGTGAGGAACCGAGCGATCAGGGCGCGGCCGCCGAGGTAGTAGTCCGAGGGCGGTTCGGCGCCGAGCCGGTCGGTGTCCAACGGCCCGCGGATCACCTCCCGCAGTTCGGGGGCGGCGGCCACCTTCCAGGGCTTCGCGGCGATGTGGCGCTGACCGTCCAGCCGCGCCTTCGGCGCCTTGCCGTAGTAGTCGGGCCAGGGCAGGGGCACGAACTTCAGGTGGGGGTCGGCCTCCAGGTACTCGATCAGCGGGGCCCCGCCGCGGACATAGGTCTCCTGCAGCTCGCGCGGGGTGCGGTCACCGACCACGGCCCGGTAGTAGGTGAGCGCGTCCTCGATGGTGTCGTCGACGCCGGCCCGCAGCAGCACCGGATTGCACGGGAACCAGACGCCGCCGCCACCGGAGTAGGCGGTGGTACCGCCGAATTTCGACGTCGCCTCCACCAGCATCACGTCCAGGCCCTCGCGTGCCGCGGTGTAGGCGCCGGTGACGCCTCCGCCGCCCGACCCGGCGACCAGCACGTCGCATTCGGTCGCCCAGTCCATCAGCGGAGACTAGCGCGCCGCTAAGCTCGGATCCCATGACAAGCGTTACCGACCACACCGCAGAGCCGGCCGCTGAGCACACGATCGACATCCACACCACCGCAGGCAAGCTGGCCGAACTCCACAAGCGCCGCGAGGAATCGCTGCACCCGGTGGGCGAAGAGGCCGTCGAGAAGGTGCACGCCAAGGGCAAGCTGACCGCCCGCGAGCGCATCCTCGCCCTGCTCGACGAGGACTCGTTCGTCGAGCTCGACGCGCTGGCCCGGCACCGCAGCAAGAACTTCGGCCTGGAGAACAACCGCCCCCTCGGCGACGGGGTGATCACCGGTTACGGCACCATCGACGGCCGCGACGTGTGCATCTTCAGCCAGGACGCCACGGTGTTCGGCGGCAG
>NZ_LZJJ01000522.1:0-2197 GCF_001667625.1 Mycobacterium sp. E1715 | reverse complement strand
TCGCGCCAAGGTGGTCGCGGCAGCCTGTGGGGCGGGCGCCGACTGCGGGCGCTGCCGGCGAACCGTCCAGGCGATGCTGCGATCGTCGGATCCGAACGGCGCTGCCACCCGGCCGCGGTCTTAGCGGCGAACGCTGCCGTCCGGCGACATCGCCTGGACGGTTCGCCGGCAGCGCCCGCAGTCGGCGCCCGCCCCACAGGCTGCCGCGACCTCCTTGGTCGTGCAGGCCCCGGCTTGCAGCGCCTCGGTCACCGTTTGGCTGGTGACTCCGTTACACAGGCAGACGAACATTCCGGCGGACCGCTCAGTCCGCCTCGATGCGCATCATGTTGGAGAATCGCCCGACGAAAACCGGCGGGTAGGGGCCCACCCCGGCGCCGCTCATCCACTCGGCCGCCGCGTCGGGGTGCTCGATCCACCGCCGCGCGCTCTCCTCGTCGGGCAACTCCGACATGATCAGCACCTCGTGCTCGTCGTCGAAGGCCTGGAAGATCCAGGTCTTGCGGATGCCGGCCGCGACGAATCTGTCCCTGGCCGAGGCGACTTCGGCGGTGAGCGCCGACACGTCGTGGACGGAGGCGATGGCGGCGACCACGACGCCGGGCGCCTCCGGAGTCGCCGGGGCCTCCGGGACGAACCTGTCCACGATCTCGCCGGCGAAGACCGCGGGAATGTCGTCGACGCCGGCCGCGTCGAACCACTCGAAGAACACGCGCGAGCGCAGCAACTCGACGATCGGCTCGCGACTGTGGACTCCGATCATCACCAGCACCCGGCCGTAGTCATGCGTCGAGGTGTAGACCAGGACGTGGTGGGCGCCGATATCGGCAAGGGCCGCCTTCCTGCGCTCGAGCAGCGGCCATACCCGGCTGGGGTCGGGAACACGATAGTCCGACGCGATGACCATCGAATGAATGTCGCCGTCGCTCAACGAAGTTGATCCTTCATAACTTTCCCGGTCGCATTGAGCGGCAGCTCGTCGAGAAACGCGATGGATCTCGGCGCTTTGAAACCAGCCATCCGCTCCCGGCACCATATCAACAGGTCATCCTCGGAAACCTGGGTTTTCGCCACCACGAAGGCCTTACCGACCTGGCCCAGGCGATCGTCGGGAACCCCGATCACGGCGGCCTGCGCCACCGCCGGGTGCTCCAGCAGGTAGCCCTCGATCTCCGCCGGGTAGGCGTTGAACCCGCCCACGATGAACATGTCCTTCTTGCGCCCGTCGATCCGCAGCCGGCCCGCCGCATCGAGGCGGCCCAAATCGCCGGTGTGCAACCACCCGTCCGGATCGATCGCCTCGGCGGTGCCCGCCGGGTCGTCGAGGTATCCCTGCATGACGCCGTAGCCGCGGACCAGCACCTCGCCATCGCCGGCGATGCGCACCTCGACCCCGTCGCAGGGCACACCCGCGGTGGTGGCGACGTCCTCGAACGAATCCCCGGGCAGGGACAGCGTGACGTTGCCCGCCTCGGTGAGGCCGTATCCGGTCATCAGCGTCTGGAACGGCAATTCGTCATGGATGCGACGGACCAGCTCGACGGGGATGTCGGCGGCGCCGGTCACGCCGGCGCGCAGGGTCGACAGCTTGGACTTGTCGGCGACGGTCAGCAGCGAGTGGTAGAGCGTCGGCGGCCCGGGAAGCATCGTGATCCGTTCGCGGGCAATCAATTCCACCACGGCGTCGACGTCGAACACCGGCACCGGCAGCATCGTCGCGCCCCGCAGGAATGACGTGATCAGCCCGGCCTTGAGGCCAAAGGTGTGGAAGTAGGGGTTGATCTGCAAGTAACGATCACCCTGGCGCAGATCCGCGAGCGTCGCCCATTCCTCGTACATCCGCAGCGTCTGCCGATGGTTCATCATGGCGCCCTTCGGGCGGCCGGTCGTGCCCGAGGTGAAGATGATGTCGGCGATGTCGCTGCCGTTCACCGCCCGCTCGAACGGTGCACCGCTGGCGAGGAAGTCGGACTTCAGGTCGATGACGGGCGTCCCCGCGGGCGCGGTGTAGTCCTGGCCCAGAAAGCCCTTCTGGACCAGGACGGCCTTGACCTTGCTGCGGGCGATGATGTCGCCCGCTTCGTCCGGCTTGAACCGAGTGTTGACCGGCACCAGCACACCGCCCGCGGTGAGCAGCCCGAAGGGCGCCATGATCCATTCCGCGGAATTCGGCGCCCAGACCGCGACGCGATCGCCC
>NZ_LZJJ01000521.1:0-829 GCF_001667625.1 Mycobacterium sp. E1715 | reverse complement strand
CGAGATACCGGGAGCCGACCGCATGGTCGGCCTGCTGATCAACACCGTGCCGGTGCGCGCGCACATCACCACCACCACGACCACCGCCGACCTGCTCCACCAACTGCACGACACCCACAACCACACCCTCGACCATCAACACCTGGCGCTCAACGAGATTCACCGCATCACCGGCCACGACCAACTCTTCGACACCCTGTTCGTCTACGAAAACTACCCCGTCGACACCGCCGCGCTGGCCGGCGCCGACGGGCTCGCCATCACCGAGTTCACCAGCCGCGAATCCAATCACTACCCCCTGACCATGCAGGCCACGCCCGGGTCCGAACTGGGCGTGCGCGTCGAATACGACACCGACGTGTTCGACACCAAAATCGTTCGAGCACTGATCAAACGGTTCCAGCGGGTGTTGGTGGCGATGACGGCTGATGCCCAGGCGCGGTTGTCCTCGATTGGTGTGCTTGATGCCGGTGAGCTCGCGCGGGTGGGCGAGTGGGGGCATCGGGCGGTGTTGGGCGAGTCGGTGAGCGCGGTGTCGATCCCGGTGCTGTTCGCCCGGCAGGTGGCGCGCGCCCCGGGGTCGGTGGCGGTGCGTTGTGGGGGGCGGTCGTGGACCTATGGCGAGATCGATGAGGCGTCGAACCGGTTGGCGCGTCTGCTGATTGGGTTGGGGGCTGGTCGCGGGCAGTGCGTGGGGGTGGTGCTGGCGCGCTCGGGTGAGGCCATCATCGCGATCCTGGCGGTGCTCAAGACCGGGGCGGCCTACCTGCCCATCGACCCCGCGCTGCCGGATGAGCGGGTCGGGTTCGTGCTGGCCGACGCCAACCCG
>NZ_LZJJ01000520.1:0-17527 GCF_001667625.1 Mycobacterium sp. E1715 | reverse complement strand
GGCCTGCCGCTATACCGTCGCGCCGCTGTGGCCGGACTCGATCTCGATGGCCGGGCTGCAGGCCCGCATGGGGCTCGACAACGGCAAGTGGACCGAAGAGCAGATGGCGCGCGTCGCGTTCGACTCCTTCGCCAACGCGCGCCGGGTCGACAAGGTGGAGGGGTCGATCAGCGTGGCCGAGCTGCTCGAGCGGCCGTTCTTCGCCGAGCCCCATGCGGGCCTGCAGCCCGGCCATCGAGATCGAGTCCGGCCACAGCGGCGCGACGGTATAGGGATCGGTCTGCCGGGACAGGATCTGGCGCAGAATTCCGGCCGAGGACTTGCCGAACCCGTACACCAGCGCGGTGTCGACCTCGCCGGTCAGGATCTTGATGTAGGCCTCGTAGAGGGCCCACGCCGCGTCCATCTCGACGTGCGATTCGTTGATCGGCGGCACTGCGCCGATCGAGTCGATCGCCGAGATGAACGAGAATGCCCGCCCGGCAAGGTAATCGGAGGATCCCGAGCACCAGAAGCCGATGTCGGCCTTCGTGATACCCAGGTCCTCGTAGAGCTGGGCGAAGCACGGCATCAACATCTCGACGCCGTTGGTGGTGCCGTCTGTGCGGCGTACGTGTGGGGCGTGGGCGAAGCCGACGACCGCAACGTTGCGAGCGCTCATGTGGTAGGTGTGCCCTTTACAGGTGGTGCTTGTAGGTGTCGTAGTCGGCGTCGGGTTCCCCTGTCGGCCGGAAGTACTCGATGTTGTCGATGCCAAAGCCCCACTCTTCGCGGGGTTTCCACACCGCCTCGACGCGCATACCCATCCGCACCTCGTGCGCGTCGATGTCGGCGACCAGATGCAGGAAGGGAATGTCGGCACCGTCGAGCAGCACGTAGGCCGCCACGTAGGGCGGTTTGATGCGCTGACCCTGGAACGGGATGTTGATGATCGCGAACGTCGTGACGGTGCCCTTGTCGGGCAGCTCCACGAATTCCGTGGTGGGTTGGCCGGTGGCCGGGTCCGCGCCGTGCGGCGGGAAATACACCTTGCCCTTCTCGCCGGTACGCGCGCCCAGCAGCTTGCCCTGCGCGATGGCCCGCAGGTAGGCGCTTTCCTCGTGGGAGGCGGTGTGCTGAATCGTCAGCGAGATCGGCGTGACGATCATGGTCACCGGATCTTGTTCGCCCGCGGGCAGTTCGGACACCGGCTCGGCTTCCTCACCGAGCTCGAAGTACGCGATGTCGGTGATGGCGCCCACCGGCTCGTCGGCCCAGTGCACATGGACCCGGGAGCCCGTCGTGATGGCTCCTGGGCTGCCGGCGTCCACGGCGTGCATCAGCGGGGTGTCCGCGCCGTCGAGCTTGATCAGCGCCCAGGCGAACGGACGGTCCAGGGGCTGACCCTCCACCGGATCCGGTTGCCACGTCCAGGAAACGACGGTGCCGACGCTGGACACCGGCACCATCTCGCCCAGCGGCTCGTAGGTGACCGGGTCGTATTCCGCCGGCGGCACGTGTACCCGGCCATCGGATCCGCGCACTCCCAGGACGTGGCGCTCACGCAGTGCGGTGAAGAACTTGCTCAACGTGGGGCCGACCGAACGGGTGTAGTCGAAAGACAACGTCAGCGGCGCGGAGAGCGGTGGCTCAGTGGGATCCGTCAAGGTCGGGCTGCTCGAACTGGCTGTCACGCCATCGAGTAGAACAGGTTCTAAGAACTGTTTCAACATCGGGTCCTCGGAAGGGTTCAGTGACTATGAAGCTGGGATTGCAGCTCGGGTATTGGGGCGCTCAGCCGCCGGAGAACCACGCGGAGCTCGTCGCCGCCGCCGAGGAAACCGGATTCGACGCCGTCTTCACGGCCGAAGCGTGGGGATCGGATGCCTACACGCCGCTGGCGTGGCTGGGCTCGTCGACACACCGGCTGCGACTGGGCACCTCGGTGATTCAGCTGTCCGCGCGGACCCCGACGGCGACCGCAATGGCCGCGCTGACGCTCGACCATCTGTCCGGGGGCCGGCACATCATCGGCCTCGGCGTCTCGGGCCCGCAGGTGGTCGAGGGCTGGTACGGCCGGCCGTTCCCCAAGCCGCTGGCCCGTACCCGTGAATACGTCGACATCATGAGGCAGGTGTGGGCCCGCGAGAAGCCGGTCACCAGCGACGGCCCCCACTACCCGTTGCCGCTGACCGGCGAGCAGACGACCGGGCTGGGCAAGCCCCTCAAGCCCATCACCCACCCGCTGCGCCCCGACATCCCGATCATGCTGGGCGCCGAGGGGCCGAAGAACGTGGCCCTGGCCGCCGAGATCTGCGACGGCTGGCTGCCGATCTTCTACACGCCGCGGATGGCGGACACCTACAACGAATGGCTCGACGAAGGGTTCGCGCGGCCCGGGGCGCGCCGCAGCCGCGACGACTTCGAGATCTGCGCGACCGCCAACATCGTCATCACCGACGACCGCCCCGCGGCGTTCGCGGCCATGAAGCCCTACATCGCGCTCTACATGGGTGGGATGGGCGCCGAGGACACCAACTTCCACGCCGACGTCTACCGGCGGATGGGCTACGCCGAGGTGGTCGACGAGGTCACCAAGCTGTTCCGCAGCAACCAGAAGGACAAGGCCGCCGAGATCATCCCCGACGAGGTGATCGACGACGCCGCGATCGTCGGTGATATCAACTACGTCCGTGAGCAGGTCAAGGTCTGGGAAGCCGCCGGCGTCACCATGATGGTGGTCAACGGACGCAATGAGGCGCAGATCAGGGAGCTCGCCACGCTGATCTAGCCGATCCTTGCCAGGGGATTAGAACGCGTTCTAGTGTGGCCCGATGACAGCCTCGCAGCACACCATCGCGGGCACGGTACTGACCATGCCGGTGCGGATCCGCCAGGCAAATCAGCACATGGCGATGTTCTCCGTCGACGCCGACGCCGCGCAGCAGATGATCGACTACAGCGGCCTGCAGGTCTGCCGCTACCTGCCCGGTCGCGCGATCGTGGTCCTGATGCTGATGCATTACCTCGACGGCGACCTGGGCCAGTATCACGAGTTCGGCACCAGCGTCATGGTCAACCCGCCCGGCTCGAAGGCCAGCGGGCTACGAGCGCTGCAGTCGGCCGGCGCCTTCATCCATCACCTGCCCGTCGACCAGGCGTTCACCTTGGAGGCGGGCACCAAGATCTGGGGTTACCCGAAGGTGATGGGCGACTTCACCGTTCGGGAGGGGCGCCGGTTCGGTTTCGACCTCAGCATCGACGGCCAGCCGGTGATTGGCATGGATTTTCGCCCCGGCCTGCCGTTCCGGCTGACCCCCCGCCAGCAGGCGCAGACCAGTTACTCACACCGCGACGGCGTCACCCGCGAGACCGCCTTCGAACACACGCTGGACGGTGTGCACACCCGGTTCGGCGGCGTGCGGATCCGGCTTGGTGATCACCCGTATGCGAAAGAGCTTGCGTCGCTAGGCCTTCCAAAACGCGCTTTGGTGTCCAGTTCCGCTCAGAACGTCCAAATGACCTTCGGTGATGCCCAGGAGATCTCATGACGATGACCAGACCCGATGTGGATCTGACCGACGGTGCCTTCTACGCGGGCGATTCGCGGTCCGTCTACCGATGGATGCGCGAGCACGAGCCGGTCTTCCGGGACCGCAAGGGATTGGCCGCCGCGTCGACCTATCAGGCCGTGATCGAGGCCGAACGCAACCCCGAGCTGTTCTCCAACGCCGGCGGCATCCGCCCCGACCAAGACGGCGTCGAGATGATGATCGAGATGGACGATCCGCAACATCTGCTGCGCCGCAAGCTCGTCAACTCCGGCTTCACCCGCAAGCGCGTGAAAGACCTTGAAGCCAAGATCTTTTCGCTGTGTGACACGCTGATCGACGCGGTGTGCGAACGCGGCGAATGCGACTTCGTCTGGGACCTTGCCGCGCCCCTGCCGATGGCCGTGATCGGCGACATGCTCGGCGTGCGTCCCGAGGAGCGCAAGATGTTCCTCAAGTGGTCCGACGACCTGGTCAGCTTCTTGAGCAGCACCGCGGCGGAGTCCGATTTCCAGGTCACCATGGACGCTTTCGCGGCCTACAGCCAGTACATGATGGGCATGATCGAGGCCCGCAAGTCCGAGCCGACCGACGACCTGGTCAGTGTCCTGGTGCACGCGGAGGTCGAGGGCTCACGGCTCGAGGACCACCAGATCGTCACCGAGGTGCTGCTGCTGTTGATCGGCGGCGACGAGACCACGCGCCACACGCTGTCCGGCGGGACCCGGCAGCTGCTGCTGCACCCGGATCAGCACCGGCGCCTGGCGGGCGACCTGAGCCTGCTGCCCAACGCGATCGAGGAGATGTTGCGCTGGACCGCGCCGGTGAAGAACATGGCACGCACCATCACCGCCGACACCGAGTTCCACGGCACCCAGCTGCGCCAGGGCGAGAAGATGATCCTGCTGTTCGAGTCGGCGAACTTCGACGAGAAGGTGTTCGACGATCCGGAATCATTCGACATCGCGCGTTATCCGAACAACCACCTCGCCTTCGGCTTCGGGACGCACTTCTGCCTCGGGAACCAGCTAGCCCGGCTGGAGCTGTCCATCATGCAGACCCGGCTGCTGCAGCGCCTGCCGGACATGCGGCTGGCCTCGGAGGCCGACCTGCCCCTGCGGCCGGCCAACTTCGTCTCCGGCCTGGAGAAGATGCCGGTCGCGTTCACGCCGAGCGCACCGCTGGGGTAGGCGCCTTGGCTCGTCGCCGAGCGTGCAACTGTTGCGAGAAAACGGCGCAAAACTCGCGACAGCTTCACGCTCGGCGGCGCCATGCGTCGGCCACCCGCGCCAGGATGCCGCCTTGTGTGTCTGCCGACGTGACCCGAATGGCTATCCAGCCCACGTCCTGCAGCGCTTCGAATCGAGCGATATCCCTGCGGAATTGCCTGCGATCCGTCCGATGGTGGTCACCCTCGTACTCGAGGGCGATTTTGACGTCTTCCCAACCAAGGTCGATAACCGCGACAAGCTCGCCATGTTCGCCGCAGACGGGAATCTGGGTCTGCGGTGGAGGGTATCCGGCTTCGATGACCGTCAGTCGCAGCCACGTTTCCCGGGATGACTGCGCACCGGCATCGACAAGCTCGAGCGCGCGCCTGGCCCGCCGGATGTTCCGGTGGCCCTTGTAGCGTTCCGCAATTAATTCGGCATCGGCGACCTTTAGTCGGGTTGCCCGAGCCAGGGCGTCGAGCGCAGCGACGGCCGTACCGACCGGATTGCGACAGGCTAGGTCGAATGCCGTGCGCGCCGGGGTCGTTACTGACATGCCCTGGATCGTCGTGCTTTCGTCGTCTTCGATGCGGTCAGCCCAGGTGCGGACATGTGTTGGCGCGTGGCGATTCTGGTAGATGAGTTCGGCCGGCGCCTGGGCATCGACCCATTTGGCGCCGTGTAGCGCCGCGGCCGACCGGCCGGCGAGGACCCCGCGCCGCCGTGACCACAACCACGCCGCCTCGGCACGCACCACGGCGGTGACCTCCGCATCGCGGGGCACGTACACGTCGCGGTGCATCGCCACGAACCTGCCGGTGCGTAAGGCGTACGGCGTCACCAGCCCGGACGCGACCGCCTCGCTACCGAGAAATGGCTTTCCCATCCCGCGGAGTATGCCGAGGGGCACCGACGGGTCGTCCAGTGTGAAGCCATTGCGAAAATCCGGCCGGAAGATCGCAATGGCTGCACGTTCGGCGGGGAAGGGGCGCCCGAGGGGTCTATTTGTTCTGGAAGTTGGGCTTGCGCTTCTCGGCGAACGCCCGGGGGCCTTCCTTGGCGTCGTCGGACAGGAACACCTTGATGCCGATCTGGGTGTCGATCTTGAAGGCCTCGTTCTCGTGCATGCCCTCGGTCTCGCGGATCGCCCGCAGAATCGCCTGCACGGCCAGGGGGCCGTTGTTCTCGATGATCTCGGCGATCTCGAGCGCCTTGGACAGCGCCTGCCCGTCCGGCACGACATGCCCGATCAGGCCCATCTCCTTGGCCTCGGCGGCGGTGATGTGCCGGCCGGTAAGCAGCAGGTCGCACGCGACCGTGTAGGGGATCTGTCGCACCAGGCGCACGGCCGACCCGCCCATCGGGTACAGGCTCCACTTGGCCTCCGAGATGCCGAACTTGGCGCTCTCGCCGGCGATGCGGATGTCGGTGCCCTGCAGGATCTCGGTGCCCCCGGCGATCGCGGGGCCCTCGACGGCCGCGATGAGCGGTTTGGTCAGCCGGCGACCCTTCAGCAAAGCGTCGATTCGCGACGGGTCGTAGCTGCCATCCTTGAACGACTCACCCGGCGGTTTCTTGGTTGCCGCTTTGAGGTCCATGCCGGCGCAGAAGTAGCCACCGGCCCCGGTCAGGATGCAGCAGCGGATGTCCGGGTCGTTGTCGACGCGGTCCCAGGCCTGCACCATGATTTCCATCATTTCGGTGCTCAGGGCGTTGCGGGCGTGCGGCCGGTTCAACGTCACGATCAGGGTGTGACCGCGCTGTTCGACGAGCGCGTCATGTCCCGCTTGGTCGTTTGCTGGAGCCTCGGACACAGCTACCGCCTTTCCGTCGATGAGGGGCACGAGCTTGTCAAGAAATGTAACACGTTCTAATTTAGTGGCCGTGGCCCTGAATATTGCCGATCTCGCAGAGCACGCCATCGACGCTGTGCCGGACCGTGTCGCCCTGATCTGCGGCGACGAGAAGCTCACCTACGCCCAGCTGGAGGAGAAGGCCAACCGCTTCGCCCACTACCTGATCGACCAGGGCATCAAGAAGGACGACAAGGTCGGGCTGTATTGCCGAAACCGCATCGAGATCGTCATCGCGATGCTCGGCATCGTCAAGGCCGGCGCCATCATCGTCAACGTCAACTACCGCTACGTCGAGGGGGAGTTGCGTTACCTGTTCGACAACTCCGACATGGTCGCCCTGGTCCACGAGCGCCAGTACTCCGACCGGGTCGCCAACGTGCTGCCGGACACCCCGAACGTCAAGACCATCCTCGTGGTCGAGGACGGCAGCGACAACGACTACACGCGCTACGGCGGCGTCGAATTCCACTCGGCGATCGCGGACAGCTCGCCCGAGCGCGACTTCGGCGAGCGCAGCGCCGACGACATCTACCTCCTTTACACCGGTGGCACCACCGGATTCCCGAAGGGCGTGATGTGGCGTCACGAGGACATCTACCGGGTGCTGCTCGGTGGAACCGACTTCGCCACAGGCGAATTCGTCAAGGACGAATACGACCTGGCCAAGGCCGCGGCCGCCAACCCCCCGATGATCAACTATCCGGTTCCGCCGATGATCCACGGTGCCACCCAGTCGGCCACCTGGCGGTCGGTCTTTTCGGGCCAAACCACCGTGCTGGCACCGGAATTCAACGCCGACGAGGTCTGGCGCACGATCCACGATCATAAGGTGAACATGCTGTTCTTCACCGGCGACGCGATGGCTCGGCCGTTGCTCGATGCGCTCGACAGGAAAAACGACTACGACCTGTCGTCGCTGTTCATGCTGGGCAGCACCGCGGCGTTGTTCTCGCCGAGCATCAAGGAGCGCCTGCTCGAGTTGTTGCCCAACCGGGTCATCACCGACTCCATCGGCTCGTCGGAGACCGGATTCGGCGGCACCAGCATCGTGGCGAAAGACGCCCCGCACAGTGGCGGCCCGCGCGTGACCATCGACCACCGCACGGTGGTGCTCGACGAGGACGGCAACGAGGTCAAGCCGGGCTCCGGGGTGCGCGGGTTCATCGCCAAGAAGGGCAACATCCCGGTCGGTTACTACAAGGACGAGAAGAAGACGGCCGAGACGTTCAAGACAATCAACGGGGTGCGCTACGCGATCCCGGGCGACTGGGCGCTCGTCGAGGAGGACGGCACCGTCACGATGCTGGGTCGCGGCTCGGTGTCGATCAACAGCGGCGGCGAAAAGATCTACCCCGAGGAGGTCGAGGCGGCGCTCAAGGGCCACCCCGACGTCTTCGACGCCCTGGTGGTCGGCGTGCCCGACCCCCGGTACGGCCAGCACGTGGCCGCCGTCGTGCAGGCGCGACCGGGCGCCCGCCCGACGCTCGCCGAACTGGACCGCTTCGTGCGCTCCGAGATCGCGGGATACAAGGTGCCCCGCAGCCTTTGGCTGGTCGACGAGGTCAAGCGCTCACCGGCCGGCAAGCCCGACTACCGCTGGGCCAAGGAGCAGACCGAGGCGCGGCCCGCCGACGACGTGCACGCCGCGCACGTAACCGCTTGACCCACTTCGTCAAGCAACACCCCGCCGCCCCCAGCGGCTACTTCGGGTGGGAGGCCGCCGGGCTGCGGTGGCTGGCCGGCGTCGACGGCGGCGTGCCCTGCGCCCAAGTGGTTTCCGTCGATCCGACGAGCCTGACCCTGGGGCGGCTTGACTCGGTGACGCCGACGCCCGAGGCGGCGCGCGCGTTCGGTGGCCGGTTGGCCGTCACGCATGATGCCGGCGCCCCCGCGTTCGGAGCGGGGCCCGAAGGATGGGACGGGCCCGGGTTCTTCGGGCCGCTTTCCCAGCCGCTGCCGATGTCGCTGCGGCGGCACAGCCGCTGGGGCGAGTTCTACGCCGAGGAGCGGCTGGCGCCGATGGCCGACCTGGCGGCGGCGCGGCTCGACGCCGCCACCCGCGACGCGATCGACTCCGTCGTCAGGCGGTGCCGCGCCGGCGATTTCGACGACGATGACCGGCCCGCCCGGTTGCATGGCGACCTGTGGGGCGGCAACGTGATGTGGACGCCCGACGGGGTGGTGCTGATCGACCCGGCCGCGCACGCCGGCCACCGCGAGAGCGACCTGGCGATGCTCGCGCTGTTCGGCTGCCCGCACTACGACACCATCGTCGACGGCTACGAGCGGGCGAGGCCCCTGCGGGCCGGCTGGCGCAACCGCATCGGGCTACACCAGCTTTTCCCGCTTTTGGCGCACGTCGTGCTGTTCGGCGGCGGGCACGCTCAGCGGACGCACGCTTGCGCCCGCGCCGCGCTGGCCCTGTAGCGCCGGCGTCTACTGTTGATCGCGATGACGGTCGATGTGTGGATGCAGCACCCCACTGCGCGGTTCCTGCGCAGCGACATGCTGGCATCCCTGCGGCGGTGGACCGGCGACGCCATCCCCGACGCCGACGTCCCGATCGAGGCGAGCATCGCGACTATGGACGCCGCCGGCGTGCGCTTCGGACTGCTCAGCGCGTGGCGCGGCCCCGGCGGCCAGGACCTGATCTCCAACGACGAGGTCGCCGAGTGGGTCAGCATGCACCCGAATCGGTTTGGCGGGCTGGCCGCGGTCGATCTCGACCGCCCGATGGAAGCGGTCCGCGAACTGCGCCGCCGCGTTCGGGACGGATTCCTGGGCCTGCGGGTGGTGCCGTGGTTGTGGAACGCACCGCCCACCGACCGCCGGTACTACCCGCTGTTCGCCGAATGCGTGGAGCTGGGGGTGCCGTTCTGCACCCAGGTGGGCCACACCGGCCCGCTACGGCCCTCGGAGACGGGCCGCCCGATTCCCTACATCGACCAGGTCGCCCTCGACTTCCCCGAGCTGGTGATCGTGTGCGGGCACGTCGGCTATCCGTGGACCGAGGAGATGGTCGCGGTCGCCCGCAAACACGAGAACGTCTACATCGACACCTCGGCGTACACGATCAAGCGGCTTCCGGACGAGCTGGTCCGGTTCATGAAAACCGGTACCGGACAAAGCAAAGTCCTGTTCGGCAGTAACTACCCGATGATGACGCACGCGCACGCCCTGGCCGGGCTGGCCGAACTCGACCTGGCCGACGAGGGCCGCCGAGAGTTCTTGCACGGCAACGCCGAGCGCGTTTTCAAACTGGAGGCAGACACGTGAACGGTGCCCAGGCCCTGATCAACACTCTGGTCGACGGCGGCGTCGACGTGTGCTTCGCCAACCCGGGCACCTCGGAGATGCACTTCGTCGCCGCGCTGGACACCGTCCCGCAAATGCGCGGCGTGCTGGCGCTGTTCGAGGGCGTCGCCACCGGGGCGGCCGACGGCTACGCCCGCATCGCCGGCCGGCCGGCGGCCGTGCTGCTGCACCTGGGCCCCGGCCTGGGTAACGGCCTGGCCAACCTGCACAACGCCCGGCGCGCTCAGGTGCCGATGGTCGTGGTCGTCGGCGACCACGCCACGTACCACAAAAAGTACGACGCCCCACTGGAATCCGACATCGACGCGCTCGCCGGAACCGTCTCCGGGTGGGTACGTCGCACCGAACGCGCCGCGGACGTCGCGTCCGATGCGGCGGAGGCGATCGCCGCGAGCCGGGCGGGCTCGCTGATCTCGACGCTGATCCTGCCCGCCGACGCGTCATGGTCGGACGGGGCGCAACCGGCCGGGACGACTCCTGCGGAGCCGGCGGGGGCCGAACCGCGGTTGGCGTTCGAGGTGATCGAGGTGCTGCGCTCGGGGGAACCCACGGTGGTGATGATCGGCGGCGACGCCACCCGCGGACCGGGCCTTGCCGCCGCCGCGCGCATCGCGCAGGCGACCGGCGCGCGGGTGTTGTGCGAGACGTTCCCGGCGCGGCTGGAGCGCGGCGCGGGCGTTCCCGCCGTCGAGCGGCTGGCCTATTTCGCCGAGGCCGCCACCGCCCAGCTGGACGGCGCCAAGCATCTGGTGCTGGCCGGTGCCAAGTCGCCGGTGTCCTTCTTCGCCTACCCGGGCATGCCCAGTGACCTCGTCCCGGCCGGCTGCGAGGTTCACCTGCTCGCCGGACACAGCGGTGCCGCCGAGGCGCTCGCCGCGGTGGCCGACGAGCTGGCGCCCGGAACCGTTGCGCCCGTTGCCGTTGCGGCGCGGCCTCAGCTGCCGACGGGTGCCCTGACGTCCGCGTCGGCGGCCGACGTGATCGGGGCGCTGCTGCCGGAGGGAGCGATCGTCGTCGACGAGTCGAACACCTCCGGCGTGCTGCTCGCCCAGGCCACCGCGGGGGCGCCGGCCCACGATTGGCTGACGTTGACCGGCGGCGCGATCGGGTACGGCATCCCGGCCGCCGTCGGCGCCGCCGTCGCCGCCCCCGATCGGCCGGTGTTCTGCCTGGAATCCGACGGCTCCGCGATGTACACGATCTCCGGGTTGTGGACTCAGGCGCGCGAAAACCTCGACGTGACCACCGTGATCTACGACAACAGCGCCTATGACATCCTGCGGATCGAGCTGGCGCGGGTGGGGGCCGGATCGGCCCCCGGGCCCAAGGCGCTCGACCTGCTCGACCTGTCAAGGCCGACAATGGATTTCGTCAAGATCAGCGAGGGAATGGGGGTGCCCGCGCGCCGCGTCAGCACCGCCGAGGAACTCGCCGACGCGCTGCGGAACGCGATGAGCGAACCCGGGCCGCACCTGATCGACGCCGTGGTGCCGTCAATAACGGGCTAGCCCCGGAAGTCGGCCGAGGACCCACTCCGACATCGTGTTGAGGACATCGACGCCCGTCTCCAACACCCCGTCGTGGACCCTGGCGGCCAGGGCCATACCCCAGTGTCCCGTCGGCGTGGGCACGATCCCGAACTGCCGCACCAGGTAGTCGCCGTGCATCCCCGGCCCCCAACCGCCTTTGGCCGCAAAGCCTTTGGCGGCCAGGCCCCAGCGATGGCCACTGCTGAGGCGCTGCATCAGGTCGATGACGTCGGACGAACCGGGGATCGACGGCAGCTCGGCGGCGAACCGGGCTTGCCGCTGCAAAGTCCACTGCGTCTGGCCGAACGCGGTATAGCCACGCCGGAGCCGGCGCGATTCCACGACCGTGGCGGTGTCACCGCCCTCGGCGATCACGCCCTGCACCCGGCGCGCCGCTTCCGCCGGATCGCCCAAACCGGACCACAGTTGCTCCGACGCGTGATTGTCGGACTCGGTGATGGCCTTGACCGCCAGGTCCTTCGCCCGCAACCAATCGCTGCGCAGCGCGGCGATCGCCAACGGCACCTTGATCGTCGACCACGCGACACCCGACCACCATCGGCCCAGCGAATACGTGCGGTCCGGCCGGGCGATAGCTATGCCGACCTCCGCCGGCACCGCGGCCGACAGCTGATCAAAGCTCGCTTCGAGCGCGGTCTCCAAGGGTCGCGAAGTCATGCGCTGATCGGACCAACCATCGCGTCTCCTTCGATCCCGGCGTCTCCGTGCAGTCAAGCATTATCGTCGACGTACCCATCGCACAGCGCGCCACGGCGGACGGCGCGTCGCTAGCCAGGCGGCAGCGGCGGCAGCGGGAGTCCCGGTTCCTGCGGCGGCGGTTCCCACGGGGCCCGTTCCGGCGTCTGCGGCGCGTAAACCAGAGGGGGTGGCGGAGGCAGGGGAGGGGGCGGTGGCACCGGGTCGGCGGCGGCGCACCCGGCGCCGAAACCTAGCGCCGCGCCGCCGAGCGACGCGAGGAGGGCCGACCCGGCGATCAACTCACGAATTTTCGGCATCTGCCGACGTTCCCCTTCCCGTTTGCGGCTGGATCCGCACCACCGGATCGTCGCAGTCGACGCCCTGCGCCGCCAACTGGCGCTTGAGCACCTTGAAGGTCACCGTGCGCGGCAATTCCGCGCTGACCCGCACGTAGGACGGCCATTGCTTGGGTCCCAAGTCGGGCTGCTCCGCGAGGAAGGCGCGGAACTTGTCGGCGTCGAACTCGGTCCCGGTGGCCATCACCAGCGCGGCCATCACCTGGTCCCCGACCACCGGGTCGGGCACCGCGTACACGGCCACCTCGGTCACGTCGGGATGCCGCAGCAGCACCCGCTCGATCGGAGCGGCGCCGAGGTTCTCACCGTCGACGCGCATCCAGTCACCCAGCCGCCCCGCGAAGTATGCGTAGCCGGCGTCGTCGCGGTAGGCGAGGTCGCCGCTGTGGTAGACCCCGCCCGCCATCCGCTCGGCCTCGGCGGCCTCGTCGTTGTAGTAACCCTCGAAGCGGCCCGCGCCGGCCGTGTTGACCAGCTCGCCGACCACGCCCACGGGGCAGGGTTCACCGGTATCGGGGTCGACGATGTCGACGCCCGCGGGAAGCGGGCCCAACGCACCATCCGGGGTGTCCGGGGTGTGCGCGATCGCCACACCGCCTTCGGTGGAACCGAATCCGTCCTGCACGACGCACCCGAACCGGCGTGCGAAGCGTTCGACATCGCGGGGCACGCCCTCGTTCCCGTACACCGCTCGCAGCGGATTGTCCGCATCGTCGGGCCGCTCGGGCGTGGCCAGTACATAGGACAGGGGCTTGCCGACGTAGTTGGCATAGGTGGCGCCGAAACGGCGGACGTCGACCAGGAAGTTGGAGGCGGAGAACTTGCGCCGCAACGCAAGTGAGCCCTGGCACGCGACCGCGACGGACCAGCCGACCAGCACCGCGTTGGAATGGAAGAGCGGCATCGACACATAACAGACGTCGTCGCGGCCGAGGTCGAAGCGCTGGGTCATCGTGATGCCCGCGATCGCCACCTTTCCGTGGCTGCACTTCACCGCCTTGGGTTCGCCGCTGGTGCCCGATGTGAAAATCAGCATGAACAGGTCTGCGGCCGTTGCGGATTGGAAGTGCGATTCGGCATCGCGATGTGCGGCCACCTCGTCGGCCCACTCGGCGGAGTCCACGTTCACGTGGTCGATGTCGCCCAGCGCGGCAGCCGAAGCCGAGTCAGCCAGCACCACCTGGCAGTCGGCATGGGCGATGTCGCGGGCCAGCGCGTCGCCGCGGCGCACCGGGTTGAGCCCCACCGGCACGATCCCGGACATGCCGGCCGCCGTCAGCATCGCCGAGAAGAACGGGGTGTTCTCGAACAGCACGCCGATGTGTGGCGGCTTCGCCGGGTCGAGGCGGTCCCGCAGCGCCGCCGCGATGGCGGCGCCGTGGCGCAGGTGATCCCGCCAGGTGGTGTACGTGTCTTCGAAGTAGATGCCCCGGTCATCGATTTCTGCCAGCGGCGCCAGCAGTTTGGTGACCGTCGGATCGGGGGGAAGCACGAATTCAGGCAGGGGTTTCCGCCAGCTCGCGGCCGATCCGGCGCAGCTGACCGGTGGCACCACCCAGCGCGAATTCAGCCTCCTTGGCGGCCAGGAAGTAACGGTGCACCGGGTGATCGGTGTCCACGCCGACGCCGCCGTGCACGTGCACGATGGTGTGCGCCACCCGGTGCCCGGCGTCGGCGGCCCAGAACGCGGCGCTGGCCACGTCGATCTCGGCGGGAACGTCCTCCGAGACCCGCCAGGCCGCCTGGGTGAGGGTGAGCCGCAAGCCCTTGATGTCGATATAGCCGTCGGCCAGCCGCTGCGACACCGCTTGGAAGCTGCCGATCGGGCGATCGAATTGTTCCCGCTCCCTGGCGTATTCGGCGGTGAGCTGCAGTCCGCGTTCGAGCACGCCCAGCTGGAAGGCGCTGCGCCCCAACGCCGCGAGCGTGTCGAGCCAGACGACAACCTCGGCGCCGCCGACCATCCGGGCACCGGCCACGTCCGCGCCGTCCAGCGCCAGGTGTCCGACGCTGCCCAGGCCGGTGGTCTCCAATGCGGTCACCGAAACCCCGGGATCGCCGGCGGCGACCAGGAAAACGGCGGTGCCGGAATCGGTCTCGGCCGGAACGAGAAACGCGTCGGCCACCGGTCCGAAGCCGACCTGGGTGCGGGTGCCGGTGAGGCGGTAGCCGTCACCGGCGCGGCTGGCCTGCACCGGGCCCTCACCCATCTCGCCCAGGAGCGCGGCGGTCAGGATCTTCTCCCCGCCGACCGCGGGAGCACCCCAATCCTGTTGCAGCTCTTCGGTGCCGAACCGAGCCAACGCGCCGGCGCCGAGCATCACCGACTCCAGGTATGGCACGGCCGCCAACTGGTGACCCAGCGCCACCAAGATCGCGACCTGCTCGAGCACCCCGAATCCGTCGCCGCCCACCGAGGTGGCCGAGGCGCTGGTCAGGATGCCGGCGTCGACGAGCTTGCCCCACAGCGCGCGGTCGAACCGTTGATCGAGCTTGTCGAGTTCACGGTGGTGCTCGGGCGTGCAAACCGAGTCCACGATCGTGTCGACCAGGCCGCCGAGATCGGTGGCCGCTTCGGTTGTCGAAAAGTCCATCGTTGTTCGTCCTTAGGGAGTGGGGCTCAGCGGTTTCGGGGCAGTCCCAGCGCGACCATGCCGATGATGTCGCGCTGCACTTCGTTGGTGCCGCCGCCGAAGGTCAGGATCAGGCACGCGCGGTGCATCCGCTCGACCCGGCCGCGCAGCAGCGCCCCGGGCGAATTCTGGCGCATGGTGGCGGCGGTCCCCAGCACCTCCATCAGCAGCCGGTAGGCCTCGGTGGCCAACTCGGTGCCGTACACCTTGGCCGCCGACGCGTCGGCCGGGTTGAGCGATTCGCCGTCCGACGACGCCAACTCCCAGTTGATGAGCTTCAGCACCTCGGCCTTCGCGTGCACGCGGGCCAGGTTGATCTGCACCCACTCGGAGTCGATCAGCCGGGCGCCGCTGGAATCCTTGGTGTTCTGGGCCCACTCCCGAACCTCCTGCAGGGCGAGGAAGATCGGCTGCGCCGAGACCAGGGCGACGCGTTCGTGGTTGAGCTGGTTGGTGACGAGCTTCCAGCCGCCGTTCTCCTCGCCGATCAGGTTGGTCACCGGCACCCGCACGTCGGAGTAATAGGTGGCGCTGGTGTCCACACCGGCCATGGTGTGTACCGGCGTCCACGAGAAGCCTTCGGCGGTGGTCGGCACGGTCAGCATCGAGATGCCGCGGTGCTTTTTGGCCTCGGGGTTCGTGCGCACCGCGAGCCAGACCCAGTCGGCGTACGCGATCAGGCTGGTCCACATCTTCTGGCCGTTGATCACGTAGTCGTCGCCGTCGCGGACCGCGGTGGTGCGCAGGTTGGCCAGGTCCGTGCCGGCGCCGGGCTCCGAATAGCCGATGGAGAAGTGCAGTTCGCCGGCCGCGATCTTGGGGAGGAAGAACTTCTTCTGCTCCTCGGTGCCGAACGCCATGATCGTCGGCGCCACGCTGTTGATCGTCAGGAACGGCACGGGCACGCCGGCGATCGCGGCCTCATCGGTGAAGATCAGCGAATCCATCGGCGAGCGGTCCTGGCCGCCGTACTCCTTGGGCCAGTTCAGCGTCAGCCAGCCGTCCTTGCCCATCTGCGCGACGGTGTCGCGGTATGCGGTGCCGGTCCCGACCTCGCCGCCGCCCGAGGAGGTCAGCGCCTCGCGACGCTCCGGCGTCATGAGCTTGGTGAAGTACGACCGCAGTTCGCGACGCAGCTCCTCCTGTTCAGGGGTGTAACTGATGCGCATCCCAGCCGTCCTTTGTTAACGTGATTCGCCTCGATTAGCCGACGTTACTCGGCCGACGACTACCCGTTCGTCTTCCCGGTTGTAACACGTTCTAGTCTGAGATTCCAGCGACCGTTTCCCTAGCAGTATCCGGGCCCTATGGTGGTCCTACATACTGATGGGGCATGTCCTCAGGTGAAGGCCAGGTGCAAGGAGGGTGCTGTGCGGGTGATCGTCGACCACGACCGGTGTGAAGGTAACGCTGTGTGCTTGGGAATCGCGCCGGATATCTTCGACCTGGACGACGAGGATTACGCCGTCGTGAAGCTGGACCCGATCCCCGCCGATCAGGAGCAGCTGGCCGAGCAGGCGATTGCCGAATGCCCGCGTGCCGCGCTGTTGCGCGGCGATTAATTCGAGCCCCACTGCGGCCTGAGAAACTAGAGGTATTCATAAATTGACTAGCAGCGCGAACGCGACCGATCTCTCCGGAAAGGTCGCGGTGGTGACGGGTGCCGCCGCGGGACTCGGCAGGGCGGAGGCCCTCGGCCTGGCCCGGCTCGGCGCGACCGTCGTCGTCAACGACATCGCCACCGCCCTGGACGCCTCCGACGTCATCGACGAGATCAACTCGGCCGGCTCCAAGGCCGTCGCGGTGGCCGGCGACATCAGCGAACGCGCAACCGCCGACGAGTTGGTCGCCCAGGCCGACGGTCTCGGTGGGCTCGACATCGTCGTCAACAACGCGGGCATCACCCGCGACCGGATGCTGTTCAACATGTCCGACGAGGAGTGGGATCTGGTCATCGCGGTGCATCTGCGCGGCCACTTCCTGCTGACCCGCAACGCCGCCACCTACTGGCGGTCGAAGGCCAAGGACGCGGGCGGAACCGTGTTCGGCCGCCTGGTCAACACCGCGTCCGAGGCGGGGTTGGTCGGCCCGGTGGGTCAGGCCAACTACGGCGCGGCCAAGGCCGGCATCATCTCGCTCACCCTGACGGCCGCGCGGGCGCTGGGCCGCTACGGCGTGTGCGCCAACGCGATCTGTCCGCGCGCCCGCACCGCGATGACGGCCGACGTCTTCGGTGCGGCGCCGGAAGTGGAGGCGGGTGGCATCGACCCGCTGTCGCCCGAGCACGTGGTCAGCCTGGTCAAGTTCCTGTCATCTCCGGCGGCCGCGGAAGTCAACGGGCAGGTGTTCATCGTGTACGGGCCGCAGGTGACCCTGGTTGCCGCGCCCACGGCGGAGC
>NZ_LZJJ01000519.1:0-4923 GCF_001667625.1 Mycobacterium sp. E1715 | reverse complement strand
TCCGAGAAGAACGAACCGGCGCGGGCCAGGTTGCGGGTCCGGGCTTCCAGGCGTTCGGGGTGCGGTAGCGAATCGGCGTCGTCGCTGATGCCGCGCAGATAGCGCGGCAGGTAATTGGTCATGATGGCCGACGGTGGATAGTCGGGGTCGGCGGTGATCACCTCGTGGCCCAGGTCGCGCAGCAACGCGCCGGCCTGTTCGACCGCCGTCAGCTGCGGCTTGCCGACCCTGACCGGCAGCGGCGTCGGCGACTTGGTGCTCAGGGCGATCCGCAGCCTTCCGGGCGCACGGGTCGCCGCCGCCACGAACTCACCCTCGGGCCCCGGCACCGTCGACGTCGCATCGAGAAACATCGCGGCATCGAGCACCGAGCGCGCCAGCGGACCGTTGACACTCAGCCCGTGCCAGGCATCGTCGTGGGGCTCCAGCGACACCCGGTCCCGTTGCGGTTTGACGCCGAACAGGCCGCACCAGATCGCCGGAATGCGTATCGAGCCGCCACCGTCGGATCCCAGCGCCAGCGGAGCGAGGCCCGCGGCCACCGCCGCGGCGCTGCCGCCACTGCTGCCGCCCGGGGTGCGCCTGGGGTTCCAGGGATTGCGGGTCGCGCCGAAGGTCAGCGATTCGGTGTAGGGGAACATCATCAGCTCGGGCACGTTGGTCTTGCCGATGATGACCGCGCCCGCGGCGCGCAGCCGGTGTACCACCTCCGCGTCGGAGTTCGCGGCGGGCCGGTGTCCGCCGCTGCCGTACGTCGTCACCTCGCCGGCGACGTCGACGTCGTCCTTGATCGCGATCGGCACGCCGAGCAGGGGAAGCCGCTCGCCGGCGTCGAGGCGGTCCTGCGCGACGGCGGCCTCGTAGCGCGCGCTGTCGGCGAGCACCACGCGGTAGCAGCGCAGCTGGCTGTCGATCCGCGCGATCCGGTCCAAGTAGATCTCGAGCAGCTCGGGCGCCGTCAGTTCACCGTCGGCCAGCATCCTGACCTGAGCGGCGGCGCCGGCAAAAGCCACGTCGCGAGCGTCCACTGCGGCAGCGTATCCCCCGCATCGCACCGGCCAGTACCGTGGGCGACATGTCCTGCGTGTTCTGTGCGATCGTCGCCGGGGAGGCCCCGGCCATCCGGATCTGTGAAGACGACGACTACCTGGCCATCCTCGACATCCGGCCGTTCACCCGCGGCCACACCCTGGTGATTCCCAAGCGGCACACCGTCGACCTCACCGATACACCCCCGGAAACACTGGCGGGCATGGTCACCATGGGTCAGCGGATCGCCCGCGCCGCCCGCGCGACGGAGTTGGCCGACGCGACCAACATCGCCATCAACGACGGCAGCGCCGCCTTCCAGACGGTGTTCCACGTCCACCTGCACGTGCTGCCCCGGCGCAACGGCGACAAGCTGTCGGTCGCCAAGGGCATGCTCCTGCGCCGCGACCCCGACCGGGACGCCACCGCGCAAATCCTGCGATCGGCCCTGGCCCGCATCGACACCAGCCAGTAATACTGGGCGAATGGCATTTCCGTCCTGGGTTGAGCAGGGTTTACTGCCCCAGATCCTGCGCGTACACGACGCCGTCTATCGAAAGTCGAACGGCTGGATCGGCCACCGCATGCTGCTGATACCGAGCCTGCTGTTGCATACCGTGGGCGCCAAGACGGGACAGCGCCGAACCGCGGCGCTCACCTACGCGCGCGACGGAGACGACTACCTCATCGTCGCCTCCAAGGGCGGCGACCCCCGGGCACCCGGCTGGTATCACAACCTGCGCAAGCATCCGGATGTGGAAATCAACGTGGGGCCAAAGCGTTTGGCGGTAACCGCCCGCGCCGTGCTGCCCGACGATCCCGACTACCCGCGGCTATGGCAGATCGTCAACAAGAACAATGGCGACCGATACACGGCCTACCAGAAGAAAACGTCGCGGCCGATCCCGGTTGTGGTACTCACGCGGCGTTGACCCCGAACGCCGCGTGGAGGTTTATTCTCCTGTAACGCGTGGTGAACTCCTCGGTTGCTCACCACACGGCGCCGATCGGCTGGAGCGGGCATGAAACCCTGGGCGGGAAATCCGTGGCGGCGGTTAGGGCTGCCCGCGCGTCTGGGTTGGGCCGTGCTCGGCAGCTACGCTCTGGCGGCCGCGCTGGTGGTCACGTCGTCGCTCGCCGGCTGGGAGGGCGCCTACGCGACCCGGCCGGTGGACGAGATCGTGCTCGCGCTGTGTCTGCTGTTCGGGGCGGCATGCGCGGGCCGCGCGGCCTGCTCCGCGACCGGACGGCACAGGTTCGGCTGGCTGGCGATGCTGATTGCCCTGGTGGGCTGGGCGGTCGGCGAGGTGATCTGGGCCGTCTACGAGGCGCGTCCGGTACTCGCCCACGTCACACACCCGGCCAAGGCCGAGATCGTGCTGCTGCTCTGGCCGTTCGGCGCCATGGCCTCGCTCGCGCTCTTGTCGCGCGTGTCCCGCCACAGCCCGCGGCGACTGCTGCTCGACGGGCTGATCGTGGCGACCTCCCTGTTCGTCGTGTCGTGGGCCTTGGTGCTCGACAAGGAGCTGCGGGTGGAAAGCGGCCCGAGGCTGGCAACGGTCGCCGAGGTGTTCAACGACGTCGTCCTGCTGACCATCGCCATCCTGCTGCTGGCACGCGGCGTGACCGGAGACATTCCCAGTCGCAATCTGCTGGCGGGCGGAGTGGCAACGATCAGCGTTGCCGACATCGCGACGGTGTTCAGGAGCGGGGTCGGCACCTACCAGGTCAGCGCCGTGGCGGACCTGGGCAGGGTGGCCGGTTTGGCAATGATCGCGCTGGCCGCGCTCGCCAGCCTCAACGAGTCGCCGCTGCCGGCGTCACGCGGCGAGCAGATCCGCTCGCGCACCCGCCTGTGGTTGCCCTATCTCCCACTCGTGATTGCCTCCGCGGTCGGACTCGCCCACGCGGTGGGGCTGATGGCGCATGGGCCGCTGCTGTTCGCGCTGGGAATCCTGGTGGCCGCGGTGCTCGCGCGGCAGTTCGTGGTCCTGATGGAGAACCAGAGCCTGTTGTCGGAGGTCGCGCGGGAAGCTTTCCGCGACAGCCTGACCGGACTGGCCAATCGGGCCTACTTCCTGCAGCGGCTGGAGGAGGCCGTCGCCCGTCGACAACTCGACGCCCTACCCATCGGGATGCTGTTCTTAGACCTCGACAATTTCAAATCCGTCAACGACGCCCTCGGTCATCCCGCCGGTGACGAACTGCTGGTCCAGGTGGCCGCGCGGCTCACCGCCACCTTGGGCGACAACTGCGTCACCGCTCGCCTCGGTGGTGACGAATTCGCCGTGCTGCTCGAGGGTTCCGTCGAGGACTTGCGCGAGGCGGCGCATCGGGTTCTCGAGGCGTTCCACACCCCGATCCTGGTGGACGGCATTCCCATCCCGGTCCGGCCGAGCGTCGGCTTCACGGTGGCCACGTCCGATTCGGAGTGCAGCGTCGAGCAGCTCCTCCGCCACGCCGACCTGGCCATGTATACGGCCAAACGCGAAGGCGGCCAATGCGTTCGCAGCTTTGTGCCCGATTTGCCGCTCGCGTACTCGTTTTCGGTCGACCAGCTGACCGCGTCGTCCCCGGTGGTGGACGCCGTGGTGGAGGCGAGCACCGCCCCGAAGCTCAGACGAGCCGCCGACCTGACGGCGCCAAAACCGGCGCAGCCACAGGATGGCCGCGACGGTGTTCGATGGCCACCGACGGCGATCCGGATCGCGCTGGCCGCCTTGGCGATTGGCGTGCTCGCCTTCACCGCGGCCAGCGCCCTCTTCCCGGATGCCAGCCACAGCGTCTTCTTCGCCAAATCCCTGTATTCGGCGTTGAACCTGGTGGCGGCCGGCTTGATCGCCCTTCGCGCATACCGCCTCAGGGCCGACCGGGTCGCGTGGTCGATGATCGCAACCGGGATGGCGCTCTCGGCGCTCGGTGACGTCGTCTATGCGTTGTGGGTACCCAACGCCCATTCGCCGTCGGTCGCCGATCCCGAATACCTGGCGTTCTATCCGTTCGTCTTCGCCGGGATTCTGCTGCTGATGCGGTCGCACCTGAAGCGGGTGCCGATGCCGATCCGCCTCGATTCTTTGGTGTGCGCGCTGGCCATCGCCGCGCTGGCCGCCGCGCTGCGGGCCGGACCCATGCACGCCGCCGCGGCCAAGACGCCGGCCACCGTGCTGGTGGGTCTCGTCTACCCGTGGGGCGATCTGGTGCTGCTGGCTCTGGCCGTTGGGATGCTGCCAGTCCTGGGCTGGCGCAGCGAGTTTCGCTGGGGATTGCTTGTCGCCGGGCTGGTGGGCTTTGCGGTCGCCGACACCGCGTACCTATTCGAGACCTCCGCGGGTTCGTACCGGGTGGGCACCACGCTGGACGCACTCTGGCCGGCGTCGTCGCTGCTGGTGGCGATGGCCAGTTGGGCCCGGTCGTCGTCGGCGATACCGGCCGCGCGGCGCGGACTCGGCTCCTACGCGGTGCCGGTGACGTGCACCGTCGTGGCGCTCGGCGTCGCCATCCTGGGGCACAACTCACGGCTCGCTTCGACGCTCGCGGCGCTGAGCCTCGTCGCGGTCGCCGCGCGATTCTCGGTGAGCTTCCGGGACGTCAGCATGCTGGCCGAGAGCCACAAGCAAGCCATGACCGACGAATTGACCACGCTGCCCAATCGGCGGTCCCTGGCGACGGCCCTGACCGCGCTGTCGGCTTCGGCGTCGTCGGGGCGGGCGTCATCGCGGCGTGCGCTGCTGTTGCTGCACCTGCACAAGCTGCGGGAGATCAACGACTCGGTCGGCAGGCACTTCGGCGATGAGCTGCTGTGGCGCGTCGCAAACCGCCTCGCGCGCAACGTGCGTCGCGACGATCTGCTGGCGCGCGTGAGTGACGAGGAATTCGCCATCCTCCTCGGCGACG
>NZ_LZJJ01000518.1:0-1056 GCF_001667625.1 Mycobacterium sp. E1715 | reverse complement strand
GGGCCGCCCGTCGCGCCGTGGCGCGCGCGCCGCCACCGACATACAGCGGTGGATGCGGTCGGGTCCAGGTGCCGGTGCAGATTCCCGCGTCGGCATCGGGGCCCGACCACACCGACAGCATCCGTTCGAGCAGGCTGTCCATCAGCGCGCCTCGGCGCGCGAAATCGGTCCTCATGACGTCATATTCGACCGTACGATAGCCGAGGCCCACCGTGGTGTGTAGGCGGCCGCGGCTCATGTTGTCGACCAGCGCGATGTCCTCAGCGAGCCGGACCGGATTCCACAGCGGGCCCAGCGCGCAATCCACGCTGGCGATCAGCGTCGAGGTCCGGGCCAAGAACATCGCGGCCGCCATGATGGGGTTGCAGCTCCAGCCGTGTCCGGTCGCGTGATGCTCGTCGACGCTGATCGAGGTGATGCCGTGCGCCTCGCCCCACTGCGCCAATTCGAGGGCGGCCGACAACAGCCTGCTCTGCGTGCGGGGTTCGCCGTGCGGGGAGGCGAAGTTGAAGCGCAGCACCGTTAGCAACACGTCACGCCTCCTGTGGGGCGGCCATCGACTGCAGGAAGGCGGGGAAGTCCGGGAACAGCGCCCGATCGACGATCTCGATGCGCGCCCCCGAAGAGTCTGTGTAGTAAGCGAATAGCCCGAGTTCGGATCCGGGCACGTCCGCCGTCATCTCGAGGGCGAAGCCGTTGGCCTCGAGCGCTTGGGCGCTCGCGGCGAGGTCGTCACTGAAATAGCCGAGGTGGTGAACCGCGTTGCCCGGCGCGGCCATCCATGGGGTCCCGGGCACCTCTTGCACCAATTCCAGGTGTGGGCTCTGCAGTGAGTAAACGATTGTGGACGTCAACTCGCGGACGCCGGTCGGCGTGCGGAACGGCAGGGTGTAGGTCATCGGGGCGATCCAGCGGTAGCCGGCCAGCGCGCTGAGCCGGGCCATGGCGGCGTCGAGGTCGGGGACGATGACGCCGGTGTGGTAGAAATCCTCGGGGCGCAGGGCACTTGTCATGTGTCTCCTCGGTTTTCAGACGCAGTCTGAGGCGGCGTCGACG
>NZ_LZJJ01000517.1:0-2652 GCF_001667625.1 Mycobacterium sp. E1715 | reverse complement strand
CCGGGGCGCCGCGACTGCGGACGGCGTTTGCCGAGGCGGGCCTCGACGGGATCCGGCCCGCGCAAGCGGTGGCGCTCGTCCCACTGGCTGCCGGCGGGCTGCATGCATCGGATCTGGCCGATCGACTCCGCGTCAGCCGGCAAGCGGTGGCCCAGGCGGTCGCGGGGCTGGAGCGCCATGGCTACGTCACCCGAGCGGCAAACCCGCTCGACGCGCGGGCCCGGATCATCGAGCTGACGCCCCGGGGCCGCCAGGCGCTACGCGTAATGCGTTCCAACGCAGTTGATTTGGAAGGACGGTGGGAGCAGGTCCTGGGCCGGCAGCGGCTGACCGAGCTGCGCGAGACCTTACAACTGCTGCTTGCCGACCACAACGAGACGGCCGGGGACTGACGCCGGCCGGAAATTCCCGTGTCTAGATCGTCGCCGACGGCCTACGCTCGACCCAAGACAGTGAATAGGAGTCCACGTGCCCATCTTCATGGTCGAGCGCAACTTTGCCGAGGAACTGGAACCCGGCCTCGAGGTCGCGGACGGCATCAACCGGATCAACGACCAGGAGGGCGTTCGCTGGATGTACTCGTTCCTGTCGGCGGACAAACGGAAGACCTACTGTCTGTACGAGGCGCCGTCGCCCGAGGCCATCCGGGCCGCGGCCGCGCGCGCCGGTCTGCCCGCCGACTCCGTGGTCGAGGTGAGGGACCGGCTGATGCCGGACGGCGCCCTGTCCGACATCTGAGTGCGCTACCCGAGCAGTTCGTGATCGGCCGCGTACATCGCCGCCTGCGTGCGGTTCGCGGCGCCCGTTTTGATCAGGATGTTGCGCACGTGGTTGGCCGCGGTGTTGGTGCTGATGAAAAGGCGTTCTCCGATCGCGCGATTGCTCAGCCCCTCGGCGAGCAACCGGAGCACCTCGACCTCCCGTTCGGTCAGGCCGTCCGGACCCAGGGAACCGGCGGTCAGCACCGAATCCGCCAAGTCCACAACCCGGGTCTGGCCGATCGCACCGGCGATAACGCGGGCCTCCTCCGCGAGGGACCGGGCGGCTTCGGCGCGACCGCACGACGCGGCGAACAACGCGTGTCGGGCCAGCGTCTCGCTGATATGGACCACCGAGCCCATCCGGCGGTCCATCTCGATTGCCGCGGCGAAGTGCCGCTCGGCCGCGGCGCCGTCCCCACAAAGCGCCGCGATGCGGGCCAGGTATCGGTCCGCGCTGCCGAACAGCGCGACGAATTGCCCGGCTACCAAGTTCTTTCCGACATAACGCATGACGAACGGGCGCAGCGCGTGGACCGCTTCACGGTGGGACAGCTCCAGTGCCGCCTCGACCATGAACACCAGCTCCATCGGCCACTGCGCATCCTCGAGGCGGTCACCCAGGTTGCGGTTGACCAGTTGGTTGAGCGCACGGGTCATGCCACGTTCGCACTTGAGCTCGGTGTAAAGGGCGAGCAGCCCGGGCACCCAGCGGCCGGTGAACGTTTCACTGCCGTCGATGAATTCGCCGAACCTCTTCAGATCGCCGGTCTCGCGGCGGATCATGAACATCTGTACCCCGTTGGACCCCTCGGTGTCGTCCGCACCGAACAAATCCCCTGTGCGCAAGGCGATATCGGCCCATCGTTCTGCACCGGCGAAGTCACCGCGCAGATAGGCCAGCGCTTGCTCGATGCACGCGCCGACGAAGCCGAAGGCGGGTTGTCCGCAGGTCTGCGCCGCTCGCCGCATGTCGGCGGTCGCGGCCGCAAGGCCGTCGGGCCGGCCTGCCAAGTAGCTGACCATGGCGTGAAAGTGTGACGCCGCACCCAGCGATTCGTAGTCGCGGCGCGACATCGCCATGCGCGACACCTCGGCCGCGCGCTGCGCCTGGATTTCGCTCATCTCGGGGGTAAGGCCTTGCCACAGACTGGTTTTCAGCGTGTGCAGGAGCACCGCCGCATCCTCGATGGCCCGTGCGCGCTCGATCGCATCGGCGCCGACCTCACGGGCCCGGGCCGCCTCGCCCGCGAAAGCCAGCGCGCGGCCGAAGCTGCCGAGTGCCCCCACATAGCGTGGGTCCTCGGCCGGCAATCCGCATGTTTCCAGAGCCGCCGCCAGCAAGTCCGCCGCCTTCGAATTCGACTGCCCGGGGCGCCAATTGGCTTCCTCGTAGCCGACGGCGGCCTCCAGCCGCATCAGCGGGTCGTCCATCCCGCCGATGCGTTCGTAGATGGTCCGCGCCCGCGCGAACGAGCCCCCGCGCACGTGGTTGGCGGCCGCGTCGAGGTGCAGTCTGGCCCGGTCGGTGAGGTTGAGTTCGGGAAGCGACGCCGCCCGCTCGAACCACTTCGCCGCATCCTCGTAGGCCAGGCTCTGTTCGGCCATCCGGGCCGCCTGGCGCGCGTATCGCAACGCCTGCTCGTGGTAACCCAGGACGTGCGCCACCAGAAAGTGGTTGGCCAGGCGCGGCACGAGCGACGGGTCGGCGCGTCCCTCGAGCGCTTCGGCGGCGCGCGCGTGCATGATCCGCAGCCGCGACGCGGCCATCCCGCCCAGCACCGATTCGCGGGTCAGCGCGTGCACGAACGCGAATTCGCCGTCGGAGTCGTGGACCGCGCGGACCAGGCCGACGGCCTCGGCCGAATCGATCGCCGCCAGCGTCGCGCCGACC
>NZ_LZJJ01000516.1:0-7956 GCF_001667625.1 Mycobacterium sp. E1715 | reverse complement strand
GGTCTGGCTGGAGCGGGCGCGCACCACGCCGACGCTCACGGTGCCGGTCCCGCCGCCGTTCGGGTCCAGGTCCGCGTCGTAGTTCGCGCAGTCCAGCTGGACCCCGGCGGCGGGCGGGACCGCGGCGTCGCCGAACACCCGCGACGTGCAGTCGTGCCAGGGCAGGTCGTTCTTGGGCGCCGCGATGGGCGGCGGGCCGCTGGGCGGTGGCTTGGCGGTGGTCGCGCCTTGGGGCCGGGCCCCGGCGTTGGTCGCGAATCGCGGGTCGGCGGCCAGGCCCGGGACGCAGCCGGCGACCACTGCGGTCACCGCAAGCAAGACCGTGGCGAGCGTGATCTGCCGACTCATGTCGACCACAGTAGCTAGCGGCGATCGCAAACGCGGCGAAGCCGGGCGCCGGGGGAACCCCCGCGAAGCTGGGGGACGGGTCGCCGCAAAGCTAGGCCTTGACGTAGCGGGTGTACAGGTAACCGGCGTCGTCGGTCAGAACGTGGGCGCAGCGCATCCGCGTGAGCAGCTGGCTGGGCCCCGTCGCGATGCGGCGGGCCAGCCCGCCGACGAGGTAAGGCGCGATGGTCAGGCAGAGCTCGTCGAGCATGTCGCGCTGGATCAGCGAATCGAGCAGCATCGGCCCGCCCTCCGTCAGGATGCGGCGCATCCCGCGGGCGGCGAGGGCCCCCAGCATCACGGCCTCGTCGACCTCGCCGGGGTCGTCGCCGGAGCAGTCGATCACCTCGCACAGGTCGGTGAGCATCCGGCGCGCCGGGGCCGCCGCCGCCGCGCAGGTGAGCACCAGTGGCGGCACCTCGGTCCGGGTGAACACCCCCATGTCGCGGTCCAGCCGGCCCGACTTGGTGACGATCGCCAGTTGCGGGATCTCGCTCTGCCCGCGGGCCTGGCGCTGCTGGCGCTGGGCGACGCTCAGCTGCGCCCCCGAATAGCCCTCGACCCGGACGGTGCCCGCGCCGACGACGATGACGTCGGCGAGCTCCCGCAGCAGGTTGAACACGAACCGGTCGCCGGGACCCCCCATCGTCCCGCTGCTGCCGCCGGAGGTGGCGCCGCCGTCCACACTCGCGATGAAGTTGGCCCGCACCCACGTCCCGTTGCGTTCCGGGTAGCCGTAGAGGCGGGGGAGTTCGGCGTCGCCGAGTTCGCGCACCGATCCGAGCAGCGACAGCGGCGTCTCGGGCAGGGCCATGGGGTTGATTGCAGCACGCCGCTAGAGTTCTGGGATGCACGGGTCCACTTCCGGGGGAGTGGCGCACCTGGTGGATCGGCATCCGAGTGTGTCGCCGGAGCGACTGATAACTCAATTGCGGCCGCCCCCAACGTTCGCCGACGTGAGCTTCGCGACGTATCAGCCCGACGCGGCCGAGCCGACGCAGGCCGCCGCCGTCGTGGCGTGCCGGCAGTTCTGTCGTCAGGCGGTGGAGCGACGAGCGGGCCGGCGAAAGTTGTTGGGCCGGCGAGCGGTGCTGCCCGGGGTCGGCCTGTATCTGGACGGCGGGTTCGGCGTGGGCAAGACCCACCTGCTGGCGTCGGCGTACTACGCGTTGCCCGGTGACGGCCCGGAATCGTCAACTCCCAAGGCGTTCGCGACGTTTGGGGAGTTGACCCAGCTGGCCGGCGTGTTCGGATTCCGCGAATGCGTTGACCTGCTGGCCGGCTACACGGCGGTGTGCATCGACGAGTTCGAGCTCGACGACCCGGGCAACACCACGCTGATATCCAGGCTGCTCTCGTCGCTCGTGGAGCGGGGGGTGTCGGTGGCCGCGACCTCCAACACCCTGCCCGAGCAACTGGGCGAGGGCCGGTTCGCCGCCCAGGACTTCCTCCGCGAAATCAACACGCTGGCAAGCATTTTCACCACCGTGCGGATCGAGGGGCCCGACTACCGGCACCGCGGCCTGCCGCCGGCGCCGCAACCCCTCTCGGACGAAGAGGTGGCCGCGCGCGCCGCGCGGGTCGACGGGGCGACGCTCGACGATTTCGACGCGTTGTGCGCGCACCTGGCCACCATGCACCCGTCGCGATATCTGACCCTCATCGAGGGGGTGACCACCGTGTGCCTGACCGGTGTGCATGGCATCGACGACCAGAACGTCGCCCTGCGACTGGTGGCGTTGACCGACCGGCTGTATGACGCCGGCATTCCGGTGGTCGCCTCGGGCGAGAAGCTGGACACCATCTTCAGCGCCGAGATGCTGGCGGGCGGCTACCGAAAGAAGTACCTGCGGGCCATGTCTCGGCTCCTGGCGCTGACGGTCAACGAAGCGGGCGGGTCATGACGAAGTCGTCCTCGCGTCCGGCGCCGACCTGGAAGGTCCGGGTGCCGCTGACCTGGAAGCCGCTCTTGGCGTAGAAGCGTTGCGCGCGTTCGTTGGCCTGGTTGACGCCGAGCCACACGCGCCCCACTTTCCACTCGCCGGCGGTGGTCAGCGCCAGGTCCATCAGTGCGGTCGCGACCCCGGTGCCGTGGTGCTCCGGCGTGACATACATCTTGGACAGCTCGGCGGTGTCGCCGTCGCGAATCAGCATGGCGTAACCGACGATTCGGTCGTGCTGTGTGGCGGTCAGGATCGCGCGCTGCGGATCGGCCAGGTATTCGGCGAAGCGGGCGGCCGTCAGGTTGGCGTCGACGAACGCGGCGACGTTCTCGGCTGCCATCGAGGCCGGACACGCCAGCGGGAAGGTACGCGCGGCGACGTCGGCAAGCTGTTGAACGTCAACGGAATCCGTCGTGACGACGCGTACGGCGCGGGTCAGAGATTCCACTGCGCGAGGTGGTAGCCCGTCTTCTTGTCCAGCAGGACCACGGTGGAGACGGGATCACGGTAGGCGTCCCAATACACTTCGCCCCGCACGATCGCCCCGTTCGGCGCGTTGGTGAGCACGTTGTCCAGCGCATCGGGGGCGTCGGAGGCGCGCGGCTTGTAGGCGTCGGCGAACTGGGTCACGCCGTCGAAGCTGAAGGTGGTCGCCATGACGAACGGGTTGGGCACCCGGACCGCGCGAACGACGACGTCGGCCCGCTCGACCGAGCTGCCCGGGAAACCCCGGAAGGTGCCCTCGCGCGTGTAGCCGAAGCCCGGCGGCGGGTCGCAGGGCGCCACGCCGGTGACGGTCACGTCCGCGACGTAGGTGCCGGTGTCCACCCGCAGCGTGTCGCCGATGTGGCCGATGGGGGCGTCACCGGCCCAGGCGCGGGGGGCGGGGAGCGCGGCGATCGCGGTGACGCTCGCCGCGGCGACGACGAACGCGGACAGGACGACCAGCCAGCGGTGCGTCTTCGCCATGTCTTCGCCTCCTAGGCAACCCGGGAAGGGAACCTTCGAATGATCGCACATGCGGTGATGCGTCGGGGAGGGGTCGACCACCCCGGATCAGCCCTCGGCGCGGGCGCCCGTGCCGCCGCCGAGCGACTCCAGAGCCTTGATCAGATCCGCCTCGACACGGCCCTTGTCGACGCCGCACCGGCGCAGCGGTCCTTCGTCGGAGGAGGCGTCCTCCAGCTCGAGCAGCGCCAACAGCAGATGCTCGGTCCCAATGTAGTTGTGCCCCAGCCGAAGTGCCTCCCGGAAGGTCAGCTCCAGGGCTTTGCGCGCGGGGCCGCTGAACGGGATGAGGTCGGGGGTTGCGCCCCCGGCCGGGGGCAGCTCGACGGCCGCGCGCAGCGACTCGGTGTCGACCTGCTGCAGGCGCAGCAACACCGTGGCCAGCGCGGCCGGATCGCTGAGCACGCCGAGCAACAGGTGGCCGGGCGTGATCTCGTCGTTGGCGGCCTCGTGCGCGGCGTTCTGGGCCGCCACCACCGCGCCGCGCGCCCGCGGCGTAAAGCGGCCGAAGCCCTGTTCGGGATCCAGGGTGGCGGCCTCGGCGCGCGGCACGAACCGCTTCTGGGCCGCTTGTTTGGTGACGCCCATGCTCTTGCCGATGTCGGTCCACGACGCCCCGGACCGCCGGGCTTGATCCACGAAGTGCCCGATCAGGTGGTCGGCGACCTCGCCCAGGTGCTCGGCCGCCAGCACCGCGTCGGCCAGCTGATCGAGCGCGTCGGTGTGCACCGATTTGATGGCATTGATCAGCTCGTCGAGCCGGACGGGGTAGGCGATGCGGGTCGGGTCGGCCATGCCGTCAACGATAGGTTGACGCGCTTGGAGATGTCAACCCGGGGTTGACGATTGTTAATTATTGTTTCGTCATCCGCGTACTCCGCGCAGGTCTGGAACGATTTCAAATTTATGAAGCTTGTTCTGACAATTTCCAGCGTTGCTGTCATGATCGGCCTGGCCGCGCCGGCATACGCCGACGACACCGACGGTGCGTTTCTCGCATCGCTGGATGCGGCCGGATTCACCTATACGGACCCGGGACAGGCCATACAGGCGGCCCACTACGTGTGCTCGGCGGCCAGTGGCGGCACCGCGATCGCTGACATCGCGACGGCGGTGCAAAAGGGCGACAGCGCATTGAGCGCCGACAAGGCCGCAAAGTTCACCGCGATAGCGGCCAACGCCTACTGCCCGGACGCGCTCTCGTCGTCCAGCCCGACGACCACGACCGCCAGCTCGTAACCGGCCGATTCGCGCCACGAGATGCGGGGCGGCCGCAGCTCTGGAACGATCAGTGAGCCGTGAGGCTATTTCTGATGTCGCTCGGCCTTGCGGCCGCGATCGGTCTGGCCGGCCCGGCGCACGCCGACGGCAGTGACGACACCTTCCTGGCGACCGTTCACGCGGCCGGCCTGACCTACTCGGATCCCGAGCAGGCGATCACCTCCGGCAAGTCGGTGTGCAAGCTGGTCAGCGAGGGCTCGAACCTGACCGACGTCGTCCGGATGCTCCAAATGCTCAATCGTGGGCTGCAGGGGGACGACGCCACCCGGTTTGCGGCAATCGCCGCCAACTCGTATTGCCCCCAAGCGCTCTCGAAGCCCGACGCCGCGTCCTAGCGGTAGCGGCGGTGGGCCGTTACGACGAATGTGATGCGGTTGTTACACGGCCGACCATTGACGGCAGGTTAACGAAACCTGTAATCAACAATTCGCCCATACCATTTCGGCGACGGACAGTGGTCGTAGCCGAAAGGAAGCATGGGCTTGGACTTCCTTCAGCAGCAGTTGGTCGAGCCCATTAGCAACATCCTCAATACGCATGTCCTGATCTATTTGCTGATCGGCGGCGGCATCTATTTCACCGTGCGCACCCGATTCATTCAGGTCCGCTACTTCGGGCGCATGCTTCGCCAGCTTCGTAGGGCTCATCGCCAGGACGGTGGGATCTCGTCGTTCCAGGCGTTCTGCGTGGGCCTCGCGTCGCGCGTGGGTACCGGGAACATCGCCGGCGTCGCAATCGCCCTGACGGTCGGGGGGCCCGGCGCCGTCTTCTGGATGTGGGTGGTGGCCGCGGTCGGCATGGCCACCGCGGTGATCGAGGCCACCCTGGCCCAGATCTTCAAGGTCCGCTCGGACGACGGAGCCTTCCGCGGCGGTCCCGCGTTCTACATACAACGGGGCCTGCGGTCACGCGCGGGCGGCGTCATCTTCGCCATGCTGCTGGTGGTCACGTTCTCCACAGCGTTCAACATGGTGGAGACGAACGCGATCAGCGGGGTGTTGCAGTCGTCGCACGGCATCGGGGTCGGTTGGACCACAGTCGTTTTGGCGGTGCTGGCGGCGCCCGTGCTTTTCGGTGGCGTGCGGCGCGTCGCCCAATTCGCCGGATCGGTCCTTCCGGTGGTGGCGCTGGTGTACACGTTGCTCGCGCTGGGGATCGTGGCCGTCAACATCACCGAGCTGCCGACGGTGATCAGGGAGATCATCGGCGGTGCGTTCGGAATCCGCCAAATGGCAGGCGGTTTCGCGGGCGGAGCGCTCGCCGCGATGTTCACCGGCGTCAAGCGGGGCCTGTTCGCCTGCGAGGCGGGGATGGGCAGTTCGCCCAACATCGCCGGCGCCGCGACCGTGGCACATCCGGTGGAGCAGGGCCTGATTCAGTCGCTCGCGGTGTTCGTCGACACGATGGTGATCTGCACGGCGACGGCGTTCATCGTGCTGCTGTCCGGTCCGGAAACCTACAATCCCTCTCGCCTGGGCTCGCTCGCCGGGGCCAGCCTGACCGAATCCGCGATCGCCGCGGATCTCGGGTCGTGGACCACGGTCTTGATGACCTCGGTGGTGTTCGTATTCGCGTTCGCATCGGTGCTGAGCAACTACGTGGTCGCCGAGGCCAATCTGTTCTACCTGGGCGGACGGCGGTTGGCGGCCAACGTTCTGAAGGCGGTCACCCTGGCGTCCATCATCTTCGGGGCGCTGGCCAAGCTGACCCTGGTGTGGGCGCTCGCCGACTTGACCATGGCGGTGATGGCCATCGCGAACCTGCTCACCATCTGCCTGCTGGGCAAGTGGGCGTTCGCGGCCCTCAAGGATTACCACCGGCAGTTCGCGCAAGGCGAGGCGCCGGTGTTCATCGCCAGCGAGGCCGGCCTGCCCGGCGTCCTGGACGGCGACATCTGGGAGCGCGCGGAGCGCCGGCAGGTCGGCGCGCTGCCCGAGTCGTTGACGCTGCACCGCCCGGCGCTGCGACCCTCTCGCGCGCCGGCGGCCTAACCGGCCGCCAGAGTTCACCCGCCGTTTCCCCGGCGAGGTGCCATTCGCCGGCAGGTCTGCGAGAATCGCTGCGTTATGCGATTTCTACTGGTTCTGGCCGGCGTGGCCGCCGCGATCGGCCTGGCGGCGCCCACGTACGCCGATGTGAACAACGATCAGGACTTTCTGACCGACCTGCGCGACGCCGGCCTCACCTACCAGGACGGCGGCAACGCCGTCACGATCGGCAAGTCGGTGTGCGACCTGCTCGACGACGGCCAGTCCACCGCGGAGATCGTGACCCAGCTGCGCAACCAGAACCCCGCATTCCAGGGGGCCAGCGCGGCCAAGTTCACGTACCTCGCGGCGGCCCACTACTGCCCGAAGTACGTCACCGGCGAGGACCGCGGCCCGAAGCCGGACGGTGCCCCCGGCAACTGACCGCCTGGAGCGCGTGGGTGCGCGCTACGCGGCTCGCGCCGTCCATGTGAAGTTGTGCATCTCGGGGATCCGCGGCGCGAGCGCGGCGGCGACGAGGCGCCCGATTCGATCGGCGGCCGCCAACGGGGTGTCCGGGTCGAGAAAGCCTTCCACTTCCACCCGCAACGTCCGCCCGGTCCATCGGGCCCGGGCGTGGGCGTGCGTGACGCCCGGCACCGTGGCGGCGACGGCCTCGGCGGTGGTGATGATTTCGGGGTCGACGCCGTCGAGCAGGCGGTGAGCGATCTCCGAGGTCACCTCCCAGCCGACGTGGCAGATGAACCCCGTGACGACGATCCCGGCCACCGCGTCGGCCCATCCCCAGCCGAGCGCCACGCCGATCAGCCCGAGCATCGCCCCCGCGGACGACAACGCGTCCAGCCAGGAGTGTTTGGCGTCGGCCACCATGGTCGCCGAACGAATCCGCTTGCCCACCAACCACTTATAGCGGGCCACCAGCTGGTTGCCGACGATTCCCACCAGCGCCGCCGCGATGCCCCAGCCCACGTATCCGGTGCCGCCGTGCCGGAGCAGCTTGTTGACGCTTTCGAAGGCGGCCACGGCGGCGCTGCCCCAGATCACCAGTGCGACACCGATTCCGGCGAGATCTTCGGCGCGCTCGTAGCCATAGGGATAGCGCTCGGTGGGAACTTTGCGTGACGCCCGGAACCCGACGAACACCAGCGCGCTGGTGGAGACGTCCGACAGATTGTGCAACGCGTCCCCGAGCAACGCCACCGAGCCGGACAGCAGCGCGATCGCCAATTCGACGAGCCCGGTCAGCGCCAGTCCGATCGCGCTGACGGCGACGGCCCGGTTGGCCTGCCGACGCTCGGCCGCATCATCGGTGACGGTGTCGAGGGGAAAACTTGCCGCGGGGTCGCGGA
>NZ_LZJJ01000515.1:0-49735 GCF_001667625.1 Mycobacterium sp. E1715 | reverse complement strand
GAACCGTCAGCGACAGCGAACCCAAGATGAACGGCAACAGCGCCAGGAAGATGAAATAGGCGCGGTCGGCGACGACCAGGCGGATCTGCCTTCGGGCGACCGTCGAAATCTGGCGCCGCACACTGGTGTGCACCGGTTCGCCCAGGGCGCCCGGCTCGTCCGCCTTGTCCGGCAACAGTTTCTGCGGCCGCTTCTCGGCGTCACGCTGCTCGAGGAAGCGCCGGTTGGCCTCCTCGGGATCGGCGCCCACCTTGGTGAAGATCTTGGCCCAGTTGGTGGTGCCCATCGCCGCACCGATGCGGTCGGGCGGGCCGCAGTAGGCCGTCTTGCCGCCCGGGGCCACCAGCAGCAGCTGGTCGCAGGTGTCGAGGTAGGACAGCATGTGCGTCACCACGATCACCACCCGGCCGGCGTCGGCCAGCTGCCGCAGCATCGTCATGACCTGGTGGTCGAGCGCCGGGTCCAGGCCGGAGGTCGGCTCGTCGAGGATCAGCAGCGACGGGCCGGTGAGCAGCTCGAGGGCCACCGACGCGCGTTTGCGCTGACCGCCGGACAGCTTGTCCACCCGGGTGTCGGCGTGCTTGGTCAGGTCCAGTTCGTCGAGGACCTGCGCGACGACCTTCGCCCGGTCGGATTTGCTGGTGTCGGGCGGCAGCCGCAGCTCGGCGGCGTAGCCGAGCGCCTGGTTGATGGTCAGCTGCCGGTGCACCACGTCGTCCTGCGGGACCATGCCGATGCGGCTGCGCAACGACGCGTATTCGGCGTGAATGTCGTGGCCCTCGAACGTGACCGAGCCCGAACTGGGAGTGGTGTAGCCGGCGATCAGCCTGGCCAGGGTGCTCTTCCCGGCGCCCGACCCGCCGATCACGGCGGTCAGCGTTCCGGGTCGCGCGATCAGCGAGATCTCGTCCAGCAGTTGTTTGCCGCCGTCGACGACGTAGTTGACGTTGCGCACCTCGAGCCCGCCGGTGCGGGTCTCGGCCTCGCTGCGCTTGGTCAGGGTGCCGCCGCGGAAAACGAGGTCGACATTGCCGATGGTGACGACGTCGTCGTCGGACAGGATGGCCGACCCGACCCGGGTGCCGTTGACGAAGGTCCCGTTGATGCTGTTGTCCCGGATCTCGGTGCCCAGCGGCGTCTGCACCAACGTGGCGTGCTGACGTGAGGCCAGCACGTCGGAGACCACGATGTCGCTCTCCGCGGCGCGCCCGATCGTCATGGCGCCCGGGGTGCCCGCGGCCGCCGACGAGCGCGGCGAGAGCAACTTCACAAAGCGCGTCGCGAGGTTGGACACGTCGGCCGTCTTCGCGTCGACCACGGTGAGTTCGGCCGGCGGCGTCGACCCCGCCTGTGGCTTCCCCGCGTGCACGACGGTCCGTTCCGCGGGCGGTGTGCCCCGTGGCCGCGGCGGCGGCGGCGCCTGCCGGGGCGGTGGAACAGGCTGGCGGACCGGGGAATTCGGGCGCGCGGCCGGCGGCCGGGTTGTCGCGGGCCGCGGCGGACGGGTCGGATTCGTTTGCTGCTCGGGCAGCGCGGACCAGGCCAGCGTCGGCGGCCCGGCCTGCGGACCCGGGCGGGTCCGGCCCGGGCGGTCGGTATAACCCTGCTGCGGCCCGACGGCGAAGGTCAGGCGCGGTCCCCGCGGGTTGCCGACGTGAATGGTCTGGCCGTCGTGGACATCGATGACCGGCATCCGGTAGCCGTTGAGATAGGTCCCGTTCAGCGAGCCGTTGTCGATTGCCAGCCACCGGCCCTGGTCGAAACGCAGGATCAGGTGGGCGCGCGAAATCCGGGGATCGGGAATGCGCACGTCGGCCTCGGTGTCGCGGCCGACGACCACCTCGTGGCCGGCCGCGAAGGATCGTTGGGACCCGTCGTGCCGAATCGTCAGGATGGGCGGGGCGGGTCGAGTCACCATTCAAGTATCGGTGCGCGCGGTGAGTGGTCTCTATTGGGACCGCCTGTGATTTGGCTATGTGTCGAAGCGGCGACTCATAGCCGTTTCATAGCTCGCTGAGACGAAGCCCCTACCGCGGTCCGGCATGATCTGAACGGAAGGGGAGGTCTGTTTCCGGGCGCGCCGGGCACATCGTCGTGCCGGCTGGAACGCCGAGGTGAAGCGAGGCTCAATCGCGATGCATGTGCCCGAGGCAGTGCGCGCCGTGTCAGGTTGCGGCACGCCGGGGTCCAAACGACGAGGGGGCGAGGCGGCAGATGGATGACGACAAGGGGACTACCCGGCGCATCGGCGCCGGGCGGCGGCTGCTGAGCAACCCGCGGGAGGCCCGTGCCGCCCTGCGCGCGGGATTTCAGTCGTTGCCCGCGGTCACCATCGCCCAGCTGTTTCGCCGCATCCCGCCGATCAGTTCGAGCCCGAACGCGGAGCCCGAGGAGCGCCCCGCGGAGGCCGACGGTGCCCGCCTGTCGATCTCCAGCGGGGCACCCTTCGCCGGCTACACGATCCTGCGCCAGCTGGGCGCCGGGGGCATGGCCGAGGTGTACCTGGCGCTGCATCCCCGGTTGCCGCGTCGCGACGTCATCAAGGTTCTTGCGGAAGCGGTCACCGCCGATCCGGAGTTCCGTGAAAGGTTCAACCGCGAGGCGGATCTGGCCGCGACGTTGTGGCATCCCCACATCGTCGGCGTGCACGACCGCGGCGAATTCAACGGTCACCTCTGGATTTCCATGGATTACGTCGAGGGCACCGACGCCTCCCGGCTGGTGAAGGAGCGCTACCCCGACGGGATGCCGGTCGGTGAGGTGTGCGCGATCGTCCAGGCTGTCGCGGGGGCCCTCGACTACGCCCACGACCGCGGGCTGCTGCACCGCGACGTGAAACCGGCGAACATCCTGCTCACCCATCCGGACGATGGTGAACGCCGAATCCTGTTGGCGGACTTCGGCGTCGCGCGTCACCTCGGCGACATCAGCGGGATCACCGAGACCAATGTCGCGGTGGGAACGGTGGCCTACGCCGCGCCGGAACAGTTGACGGGATCCAACATCGACGGCCGGGCGGACCAATACGCCTTGGCCGCAACGGCTTTCCACCTGCTCACCGGAGCGCCGCCGTTCCAGCATTCGAATCCGATCGCGGTGATCAGCCAGCACCTGCACGAAGAGCCGCCCCGCCTCAGCGATTACCGCCCGGAGCTGGCGCATCTGGACGAGGCGTTCCGCAAGGCCCTCGCGAAAGAACCCGAGGACCGTTTCGAGCGGTGCCGCGCGTTCGCGGCCGCCGTCGGCGAGCGCTGCGACGACGTGGCGGAGGCCGGCCCGCGCGCCCGGGCCCGCACCACCGTGACCACGCCGCCGCGCAACGGCCCCCGCGCCGCCCTCGCCGCGATGAACCACCGGTTCTCGGCGCGGACGCGATGGGCGGTCGGGCTGTTGTGCGCGATGCTGATCGCCGTGGCCGCCACCTGGTCGGTCCTGTACTCGTTCGAGCCGGACACCCCACCCGCCAGCCCGACGCTCGCGTCGAAACCGTCCGTCCCGGCGCCCGCGAGGTCCGGGGGGCCGACGCTCTCCGGCAGCTATCGGCTGGACTACGACCAGGGCAAGCGGACCACCAACGGCGTCGCGATCCGCCACGACGGCCCTGCCACCGGCTGGTGGGCCTTCCGCTCCGGGTGCACCACGAACGGCTGCGCGGCCACCGGCGCCCGGCTGGACAACGCGACCCACCAGACTGCGAGCGGCCCGACGGACACGCTGCACTTCGTCGGCGGCTACTGGCAGGGCGCGCCGCAGCAGGAACGGATGGACTGCACGCCGCCCAACTCCCAGGCCAAGGCGACCCAGCAGGAGACGCTGGCGTGGTCGCTGGCCCCGCAGGCCGACGGCACCCTGCGCGGCACGGTGACGGAGACCGTGCTGACCAACGAGTGTGGCGCGCAGGGCGCGGTGGTGCGGGTGCCGGTGGTGGCCACCCGGGTCGGCGACGCGCCCGCCGGGGTCAACCTGGGCGACCCCGCGGAGGCCGTCGCCACGTCGACGGCGGCCGCCGCCCCGGCGCCGCCCGTGCTCGGCGCGGTGTGCGGCGACGTCGGCAAGCTGGCCTACGACCCGACCAACAGCGAGCAGATCGTCTGCGAGGGCAACAGCTGGGCCAAGGCACCGATCACGATGGGCGTGCACGCCTCCGGCAGTTCATGCGACCGGCCTGGCACCTCGGTGTTCGCCATGACCACCTCCAACGACGGCTACCTCTTGCAGTGCGATCCCGTCACGCGGACGTGGACCCGTCCGGTGGGGTAGTGCGTGTCCGGACCAATAGGTGACCGTCGGATTTGATATCACCAGCGCTATCACGTTCCAGAATCGTGTTGTCCTTAAGCCGGCACTCGTGTGAAGGACGTGGCGGGCCCCGGCGCGTTGACTGACCAGAGGAGGTCGGAACAATGGTGCGCCCACCGCCTGACGCCGACGACGCTGAAGTGCAGTTTGCCGCTGATGTGCTGCGGAAATTGTTGCGCCATATCGACTTCGAGAACAGCAGGCGTAGCAACCCCTATCTGGTCTCCCACGCGTGGACCGATGGGCCGATGATGTACCTGGTGTACGCGGCGCCACCGTCGGACAGAATTTGGGGACTGGCCCGCGACACCAGGGAGTCAATCATCGACCCCGCCCCGTGGCCGAACTTGGACGAGGCGGTGCTCTACTACTATCTGCTCGATTTCGAGGAGAACCAGCCCTCCTCGTCTCTTGGCGGGCCGGGCGAGCCGGACACCATTTGGTGGTTCGGCTGCCCGGGCGAAGGCCTCCCGGCGCGGCCATCAAGCATCCCTGAGGCGTGTCGGTGCACCCCATCGAACCGATCCCGGCCGCCCAATCCCAGAAGGGGCGAGAGCCGGCCCGCCCCGCAGCCCCGTCGATACGGCAATCCGCTCTGAGCGCAATGGCCTGGTCAGAGGGCTGCCTGACGCCGGCTCCGCGACACTTGTCGGTGCGCGGTTCTAACCTGGTGGCATGGCTTTCGCCACGGAACATCCCGTAGTCGCACATTCGGAATACCGCGCGGTCGACGAGGTCGTGCGCGTCGGCGGCCACTTCGAGGTCGTCAGCCCGCACGCGCCCGCCGGCGACCAGCCGGCCGCCATCGACGAGCTGGAACGCCGCATCCGGGCGGGCGAGCGCGACGTGGTGTTGCTCGGCGCCACCGGTACCGGGAAGTCGGCCACCACCGCCTGGCTCATCGAGCGGCTGCAACGGCCCACGCTGGTCATGGCGCCGAACAAGACGCTGGCCGCCCAGCTTGCCAACGAGTTGCGAGAGATGTTGCCGCACAACGCGGTCGAGTACTTCGTCTCGTACTACGACTACTACCAGCCGGAGGCGTACATCGCCCAGACCGACACCTACATCGAGAAGGACAGCTCGATCAACGACGACGTGGAGCGGCTGCGGCACTCCGCGACGTCGTCGCTGCTCTCGCGGCGCGACGTGGTCGTGGTGGCCTCGGTGTCGTGCATCTACGGCCTGGGCACCCCGCAGTCGTACCTGGACCGCTCCGTGGAACTCAGCGTCGGCACCGAGGTGCCCCGCGACGCGCTGCTGCGGTTGCTGGTCGACGTGCAGTACACCCGCAACGACCTGTCCTTCACCCGGGGCTCGTTCCGGGTGCGCGGCGACACGGTCGAGATCATCCCGTCCTACGAAGAGCTGGCGGTGCGCATCGAGTTCTTCGGCGACGAGATCGAGGCGCTGTACTACCTGCACCCGCTGACCGGCGACGTGATCCGCCAGGTCGACTCGCTGCGGATCTTCCCGGCCACCCACTACGTCGCCGGTCCGGAGCGGATGGCCCATGCGATCTCGACTATCGAGGAGGAGCTGGCGCAGCGGCTGGCCGAGCTGGAGGGCCAGGGCAAGCTGCTGGAGGCGCAGCGGCTGCGCATGCGCACCAACTACGACATCGAGATGATGCGCCAGGTCGGCTTCTGCTCGGGCATCGAGAACTACTCGCGCCACATCGACGGCCGCGGCCCCGGCTCGCCCCCGGCGACCCTGCTCGACTACTTCCCCGAGGATTTTCTGCTGGTCATCGACGAGTCGCACGTCACGGTGCCGCAGATCGGCGGGATGTACGAGGGCGACATGTCCCGCAAGCGCAACCTGGTCGAGTACGGGTTCCGGCTGCCGTCGGCGTGCGACAACCGCCCGCTGACCTGGGAGGAGTTCGCCGACCGGATCGGGCAGACGGTGTACCTGTCGGCCACCCCGGGCCCCTACGAGCTGAGCCAGGCCGGCGGCGAGTTCGTCGAGCAGGTCATCCGGCCGACCGGCCTGGTGGACCCGAAGGTGGTGGTCAAGCCCACCAAGGGGCAGATCGACGACCTGATCGGGGAGATCCGCAAGCGCACCGACGCCGACGAGCGGGTGCTGGTCACCACGCTGACCAAGAAGATGGCCGAGGACCTCACCGATTACCTGCTGGAGATGGGCATCCGGGTGCGCTATCTGCACTCCGAGGTCGACACGCTGCGCCGGGTGGAACTGCTGCGCCAGCTGCGGCTGGGGGACTACGACGTGCTCGTCGGCATCAACCTGCTCCGCGAGGGCCTGGACCTCCCCGAGGTCTCGCTGGTGGCGATCCTGGACGCCGACAAGGAGGGCTTCCTGCGGTCCTCGCGCAGCCTGATCCAGACCATCGGCCGCGCAGCCCGCAACGTCTCCGGCGAAGTGCACATGTACGCGGACTCGATCACCGACTCGATGAAAGAGGCGATTGACGAGACCGAACGGCGGCGGGCCAAGCAGATCGCCTACAACGAGGCCCACGGCATCGACCCGCAGCCGCTGCGCAAGAAGATCGCCGACATCCTCGACCAGGTCTATCGCGAGGCCGACGACACGGAAACGGTGGGGGTCGGCGGGTCCGGCCGCAACTCCTCCCGGGGCCGGCGCGCCCAGGGCGAACCGGGCCGCGCCGTCAGCGCCGGGGTCTTCGAGGGCCGCGACACGACCAGCATGCCGCGCGCCGAATTGGCCGACCTGATCAAGGACCTCACCGAGCAGATGATGGCCGCCGCGCGGGACCTGCAGTTCGAGCTGGCCGCGCGCTTCCGCGACGAGATCGCCGACCTGAAGAAGGAACTGCGGGGGATGGACGCCGCCGGCCTGAAATGAGTTTGCTGGCAGCGCATCTCCGATTTGCACCCCTGAGGCACCCCATACGGTAGAAGGGTGACCGACACCGCGACCGTGACTGGCGGCTGGCGCCAGCTGCTGGGCGCCAGGTATCTGAGGACCTCCATCCTGCTGGCGGGTGGGGTGTGTCTTTACGCCACGAACGAGTTCCTGACCACCAGCTTGTTGCCGAACACCATCGCCGAAATCGGCGGCAGCCGGCTCTACGCCTGGGTCACGACCCTGTACCTCGTCGGGTCGGTGGTGGCGGCCGCGATGGTCAATCCGATGCTGCTGCGCGTCGGGGCGCGCTCGTGCTACCTGACCGGTCTCGCCGTGTTCGGCACCTCCAGCCTGGTTTGCGCGGCGGCGCCCAACATGGAGGTTCTGATAGCCGGGCGCGCCCTGCAGGGTGTCGCAGGCGGGCTGCTGGCCGGCCTCGGGTACGCGCTGATCAATTCCGCTCTTCCGCGCATGCTGTGGACGCGCGGCTCGGCGCTGGTGTCGGCGATGTGGGGCGTGGCGACGGTGGTCGGCCCGACGACGGGCGGCCTGTTCGCCCAGCTGGGCCTGTGGCGGTGGGCCTTCGTGGCGATGGCGGTGCTGACCGCCCTGATGGGCCTGCTGGTGCCCGTCGCGCTGGCCCGCGTCGAGCACACGCCCGTCGTGGCGCCGATGAAGGTCCCGGTGCGGTCGCTGCTGCTGATCGGTGCCGCCGCGCTGGCGGTCAGCGTCGCCCAGATTCCGAGCAACACGCTGGCGACGTTCGCCCTGCTCGCCGTCGGCGTCGCCCTGGTGGGAGCGTTCGTGCTCGTCGATTGGCGGACGCACGCGGCAATCTTGCCGCCCAGCGTCTTCGGCCCCGGCCCGCTGAAGTGGATCTATCTGACCATGGGCGCGCTGATGGGCGCCGCAATGGTGAACACCTACGTGCCCCTGTTCGGCCAGCGGCTGGCGCACCTGACCCCGATAGCGGCCGGATTCCTGGGGGCCGCGCTGGCGCTGGGCTGGACGGTCAGCGAGATCCTCAGCGCGTCCCTGGAGAGCCCCCGCACGATCGCGCGGGTCATCGTGGCGGCACCGATCGTGGCCGCCTCCGGCCTGGCCCTGGCCGCGGTCGCTCGCCGCGGGGACACGTCCCCGTGGACGGCCGCGCTGTGGGCGATCGCGCTGCTGGTGGCGGGCACCGGGATCGGGATGGCCTGGCCGCATCTGTCGGCGCGCGCGATGTCCTCGGTCGACGACCCAGCCGAAGGCGGCGCCGCCTCGGCGGCGATCAACACCGTCCAGCTGATCTCCGCGGCCATCGCCGCGGGTCTGGCCGGCGTGGTGGTGAACACCGCCAAGGGCGGCGACGGGATGGCGGCGCACTGGCTTTTCACGGTGTTCACCGCGCTCTGCGCGGCCGGGGTGGCGGTGTCCTACGGCGCGACCCGCCCGCGCCAGGTGCAACCCGTCGGCTGACCCGCGGCGGCGTCAGTCCGGGTCGTCGTCGGCCTGGAAGACGGCCACCACCCCGTCGACGTCGCCCAACACCTGTCGCGCGCTCGCGATCCTGGTGCCGGACAACGTCATCGCCACCCGCACCTCGCCGTCGTCGATGTCGTGCGCGTCCGCGTCGAGCTCGGCCAGCTGCCAGTTCTGCTGCCCGCAGATGCGCAGCACCTCCCGCAGCATGCCGCGACCGTTCTCGTAGATGATCTGCACCCGGACGGTGCCCCGCAGCTGGGCCGTCAGGTGGCCCTCGACCGCCTTGAAGACGAGCGCGCTGACGAAGTGCAGGGCCACGACGGCGCTGGCGAGCAGCAGCAGGCCGGCGCCCACCGCCATGCCGACCGCGGCCGATTCCCAAACCGCGGCCGCCGTCGTGAGCCCGTGCACGGCACCACGCCGGGTGATGATGATGCCGGCCCCCAAAAAGCCGACGCCGGAAACGATTTGGGCCGCGACGCGGGATGGGTCCAGTGCGACCGCGCCGGGCGACAGGACGTCGGCGAAGCCGTACTTGCTGACCAGCATGATCAACGCCGCCGACGTCCCGACGATCGTCTGCGTCCGCAGCCCGGCGCTCTTGCCCTGGATGGTGCGTTCGAAGCCGATGAGCGCGGTCAATCCGAACGCGGCGAACAGCTCGACCAGGTGTCGGAGACCCTGCACGTTGCCGCCCAGCAGCGGTGCGGCCAGCGAGCTTTGCATACCCCGTCAACTACCCAACAAATGGCGGTTCATGCCGCCGGCAAAGCGCGAATCAGCGCGTGGACTTCACCACCTGCGAGTAATGGAACTGCCAGCGTTCGACAATGCGGAACCCGAGGTAACTCGGGAATCGATAGGCCGGGGCGCGGCCGAATGCGGGCCCGGGTGGCAATGACGCCCCGGATTGGTGGTCGGGCAGCGACGTTTCCTTATTGGTAATGGTCCAGATCGCGGGGCATTTGTTGATTTTTGCGGTGGTGAGCCACACGGCGACGTGCCCGTCCCACAACGACCCGACCTTCGGCCCGTACGCGCCCCGTTCGACGTCGATCAGGGACCGGAAGGCCGCCGGCCGGGTGGCCAGCAGGGCGCGGATCGGGCCGGGCCGCCACGGCACGGTGTTGTCGACCATCAGGCAGTCACCGGGGGCGGCGTGCGAGCTGATCAGATCGGCGACCTGGCTGTAATCCCAGCCCTCCTTGGCGTACGGCCACCGCTGGACGAACAGGTAGTTCGGCACCGCGGCCACGGCGCAGACCAGCACCACACCGGCGATCGGCCAGGGTTTGCGGGCGAGCGTGACGATGCACACGGCCAGCACGACGGCCATCGCGGGCGCGGTGAAGATCAGGTAGCGCGGGTAGTAGATCGGTTCGCTGACGGCCGAATAGACGACCACGAGCGCGGTGGGAATGACCAGCCAGGCCGAGCAGGCGATCAACAGGCGGCGCACGTCGCCGTCCGGTGGCCGGACCCCCGCCAGCCGGGCGGCGATCGCCGCCACGACGAGGACCGCGGACAGGATCGCGAACGGAACGCTGTGGTCGAAATACTGGCGCAGGACGATGTCGAACGCGTAATGCCAGCTGACCGGGTAGATCCAGTTGACCTGCCAAACCTGGGCGTGGGCGAACAACATGAACGGCGTCATGGCAGCGACCGCGACGGTCGAGCTGCCCGCCCACCAAATCAGCGGGGATTTGCGCGCTTTCTCGGGCGCCAGCAGAGGCACCATTACCGCATAAACCGGCACCAACAGCACCATGTTCAGATTCAGCAGAATCGACAGCATTAACGCCAGCGCGTAGCAAATCCACAATCGCGGTCTGTTGCGCCGGACGGCGGCGACGAGCAATACGGTGAGCCAGACCGCCGCGGCGGCCGCGAAGGCGTAGGGTCGCGCCTCCATGCCCGCCCAGGTGGTGCGCGGCAAGATGGCGAACACGACGCCCGCGCACACGGCGACCGGCCGGGTGGAGAACCGTCTGGTGAACACCGTGACACCCGCGGCGGCGGCGCCGATCGCGAGGGCGCTGGGCGCCCGCGACCAAAATTCGGTCGGCGGAAAAACGGCGAACCAGCCGTGCATCAGCAGGTAATACAGCCCGTGTACGGCGTCGATGTGGCTCAGCAGGCGCCAGAGCTCGGCCAGAGTCCGGCTCGCCGCGGCCGAGATGGTCGCCCCCTCGTCGAACCACAGCGAGGGCCTGCAGGCCCAGGCGCCGCTGACGACGGCCGCGAAGACGGCGATGGCCCACGGGTCGAGCAATCTTCCGGGCGGACGCGCGGGTGCGGGCTCCTCGACGTGGTCCGCGACGCGCTGCTCGACGGTGGGCATTGACATGATGCTTGTCACTGTAAAGCGGAATCGCCGGGACGGGTCACAATACCGCCCCGGGCTATTCGACCCCGCCGTGCGCATTCCACGAAAAGCGGCGTTATGCAACGCTTTCCGCCGCCGGCCAGAGCATTTGAATGTTTTGTCATCGGCGATATTCTCCGTTGCCGCGGCGCGACGCCGCAAATTGTCGACACGCCCGGCCATGTGGTGTCGCTAATCTCTTCCCTGTGCAACGGGCAAACGCGATAGTGTCTTGGGTTGGCTGACCAACCGAATCAGGGAGGGTAAATGGGCGCCTATCGGACTGTGGTGGTGGGAACCGACGGCTCGGACTCGTCAATGCGCGCGGTAGACAAGGCGGCGCAGATCGCGGGGCCGGACGCCAAGCTGCTCGTCGCGTCGGCATACCTGCCCCAGCATGAGGACGCCCGGGCGGCGGACGCCCTGCGCAACGAGAGCTACAAGGTGTCCGGCACCGCGCCCATCTACGCGATCCTGCAGGATGCCAAGGAGCGGGCGCACAAGGCCGGGGCCAAGAACGTCGAGGAGCGCCCGATCGAGGGCGCCCCGGTCGACGCGCTGGTCAAGCTCGCCGAGGACGAGAAGGCCGACCTGCTGGTCGTCGGAAACGTCGGCCTGAGCACGATCGCCGGCCGGTTGCTGGGATCGGTGCCCGCCAACGTCTCACGCCGGGCCAAGGTCGACGTGCTGATCGTCCACACCACGTCCTAACGCAGGGCCGCCCTACCAGCCCCGCTCGCGCCATTCCGCCAGGTGGGGACGCTCGGCGCCCAGCACCGTGTCGTCACCGTGACCGGGGTAGATGACGGTCGAATCGTCGTACACGTCGAACACCCGCGTGGTGACGTCGTCGAGCAGCTGGGTGAAATCGCCAGGCTGCCACGTCTTGCCGACGCCGCCCGGGAACAGGCAGTCGCCGGTGAACAGCTGCGTGACCCCGCCCGTCGCGGGCCCGTCGAGGGCGAGCGCGACGGAGCCCGGCGTGTGGCCGCGCAGGTGGATGACCTTGAACTGCAGCTCGCCGATTTCGACGGTGTCGCCGTCGGCCAGCAAACGATCCGGTTTGACCGGCAACGGCTCGGCGTCGATCTCGTGGGCTGCGGTCGGTGCGCCGGTGGCCTCGGCCACGGCCTGAAGCGCCTGCCAGTGGTCGAAATGCTGATGGCTGGTCACGATCAGCGCCACCTTGGGGGCGTTCTGCCGGATCAGGTCGATCAGGACGTCGGCGTCGTTGGCGGCGTCGATCAACAACGTTTCGCCCGTGGCGGAACAAGTCACCAAATACGCATTGTTGTCCATGGGGCCCACCGACGCCTTTAGGATCGTGGCGCCGGGTAGGGTCCGGCGGGCCGCGGTACCAGGGTCGACGTGTCCGGTGTAGTTGTCGTCCAGGGCAGTCATAGCGGCCACGTTACTGGTCAAACGTTGCTTGTCGGTATGGGCACATAGCATGGAATGCGCCGTGCGCATCTACGGCTACAGCACGTCAAAGATTCACTGAAAGAAGGCAGCGTGGCTGACCGCCTGATCGTCAAGGGCGCCCGCGAACACAACCTGCGCGGCGTCGACCTCGACCTGCCGCGCGACGCGCTGATCGTCTTCACCGGGCTGTCGGGATCGGGCAAATCGTCGCTGGCTTTCGACACCATTTTCGCCGAGGGCCAGCGCCGGTACGTGGAGTCGCTGTCGGCCTACGCCCGCCAGTTCCTGGGGCAGATGGACAAGCCCGACGTCGACTTCATCGAGGGCCTCTCCCCGGCGGTGTCCATCGACCAGAAATCGACCAACCGCAACCCGCGGTCGACGGTCGGGACGATCACCGAGGTCTACGACTACCTCCGGCTGCTCTACGCGCGCGCCGGAACGCCGCACTGCCCGGTCTGCGGCGAGCGGATCGCCCGGCAGACGCCCCAGCAAATCGTCGACCAGGTGCTGGCGATGCCAGAAGGCACCCGGTTCCTGGTGCTCGCCCCGGTGGTGCGCACCCGCAAGGGCGAGTTCGCCGACCTGTTCGAGAAGCTGAACGCGCAGGGCTACAGCCGGGTCCGGGTCGACGGCGTGGTGCACCCGCTGACCGACCCGCCCAAGCTGAAGAAGCAGGAGAAGCACGACATCGAGGTGGTGGTCGACCGCCTCACCGTCAAAGCCAGCGCCAAGCAGCGGCTCACCGACTCGGTGGAGACCGCACTGAACCTGGCCGACGGCATCGTGGTGCTGGAGTTCGTCGACCACGAGCACGACGCGCACAACCGCGAGCAGCGGTTCTCCGAGAAGCTGGCTTGCCCCAACGGGCACTCGCTGGCGGTCGACGACCTCGAGCCGCGGTCGTTCTCGTTCAACTCGCCCTATGGCGCCTGCCCCGAGTGCACCGGCCTGGGCATCCGCAAGGAGGTCGACCCCGACCTGGTGGTGCCCGATCCGGAGCGCACGCTCGCCGAGGGCGCGGTGGCGCCGTGGTCGACGGGCCACACCGCGGAGTACTTCACCCGGATGATGGCCGGCCTCGGCGACGAGCTGGGCTTCGACGTCGACACGCCCTGGCGCAAGCTGCCGGCCAAGGCGCGCAAGGCGATTCTCGAGGGCTCCGACCACCAGGTGCACGTGCGCTACCGCAACCGGTACGGCCGAACCCGTTCCTACTACGCCGATTTCGAGGGCGTGCTGGCGTTCCTGCAGCGCAAGATGGCGCAGACCGAGTCCGAGCAGATGAAGGAGCGCTACGAGGGCTTCATGCGCGACGTGCCCTGCCCGGAGTGCGAGGGCACCCGGCTCAAGCCCGAGATCCTGGCGGTGACGCTGGCCGCGGGGCGGCACGGCAAGAAGTCCATCGCCGAGGTGTCCGAGCTGTCGATCTCGGACTGCTCGGACTTCCTGAACGCGCTGACTCTGGGCCCCCGCGAGCAGGCGATCGCCGGGCAGGTGCTCAAGGAGATCCAGTCGCGGCTGGGCTTTCTGCTCGACGTGGGGCTGGACTATCTGTCGCTGTCCCGCGCCGCGGCCACGCTGTCCGGCGGTGAGGCCCAACGCATCCGGCTGGCCACCCAGATCGGGTCCGGACTGGTGGGTGTCCTGTACGTGCTCGACGAGCCGTCCATCGGGCTGCACCAGCGCGACAACCGTCGGCTCATCGAAACACTCACGCGGCTAAGGGATTTGGGCAACACGCTGATCGTCGTCGAGCACGACGAGGACACCATCGCCCACGCCGACTGGATCGTCGACATCGGCCCGCGGGCGGGCGAGCACGGCGGCCAGATCGTGCACAGCGGCACCTACGCCGAGCTGCTGGCCAACACGGAGTCGATCACCGGGGCCTTCCTGTCGGGCAAGGAGGCCATCGAGATGCCGGCGATCCGGCGTCCGATAGACCGCAAGCGTCAGCTCACCGTGGTGGGCGCGCGCGAGCACAACCTGCGCGGCATCGACGTCTCGTTCCCGCTCGGGGTGCTCACCTCGGTGACCGGCGTGTCCGGATCGGGCAAGTCGACGCTGGTCAACGACATCCTGGCCACGGTGCTGGCCAACCGGCTCAACGGCGCCCGGCTGGTCCCGGGCCGGCACACCAGGGTGACGGGCCTGGACCACCTCGACAAGCTGGTCCGCGTCGACCAGTCGCCGATCGGTCGCACGCCGCGGTCCAACCCGGCCACCTACACCGGCGTGTTCGACAAGATCCGCACGCTCTTCGCGGCCACCACGGAGGCCAAAGTCCGTGGCTACCAACCGGGCCGGTTCTCGTTCAACGTCAAGGGCGGCCGCTGCGAGGCGTGCACGGGCGACGGCACGATCAAGATCGAGATGAACTTCCTGCCGGACGTGTACGTGCCCTGCGAGGTCTGCCACGGCGCACGGTACAACCGGGAAACCCTGGAAGTGCACTACAAGGGCAAAACGATCTCCGAAGTGCTGGACATGTCGATCGAGGAGGCGGCGGAGTTCTTCGAGCCGATCACCGGCATCCACCGTTACCTGCGCACGCTGGTCGACGTCGGCCTGGGCTACGTCCGGCTGGGCCAGCCCGCCCCCACGCTGTCCGGTGGTGAGGCGCAGCGCGTCAAGCTGGCCGCCGAGCTGCAGAAGCGTTCGACGGGGCGGACCATCTACATCCTCGACGAGCCCACCACCGGGCTGCATTTCGACGACATCCGCAAGCTGCTCACCGTCATCAACGGGCTGGTGGACAAGGGCAACACGGTCATCGTCATCGAGCACAACCTGGACGTCATCAAGACGTCCGACTGGATCGTCGACATGGGTCCCGAGGGCGGCGCCGAGGGCGGAACCGTTGTCGCCGAGGGCACTCCAGAGGACATCGCCGCCGTGCCGGAAAGCTACACCGGGAAATTCCTCGCCGAGGTGATCGGCCGCGCCGCCCCGCCGCAGCGGCCGAAGCGGCGACGCAAAGTCACCGCCTGACCGCCGTCAACCGGGGATCTTGGTCGCCATCTGGTTGGCGATCTGCCTGGCCTGATTGATGGTTCCCGGTGCGCAGACGTTGACGTCGAGCACCACGTTCGACACCGCCTCCAGGACGTGCTGGCACACCACCGGGCTGTTGGCCAACGTGTGCTGCAGCGCGATGTTGGGCGGATTGCCGCTGATCTGCCCGAAGGTCCATTCGAATGGGGCTTTGTCGCTGGGCTGGGTCACGGTCTTCCCCCCGCAGTCCCGCCATTGGTTCCACTGGTCGTTCACGAATCCCCGGGCCTGGTCGGCGGACGCGAAGATCACCGCGCCCTGGACCACGACGTAGGCCGGGTTGCTCAGCGGCTTCTTCATCAGCTGGGCCAGCATCGCGGTGTAGCCGCTGCTCTTGTACGTCCGGGTCTGGAAACCGATCAGCGCCCCGAGGCACTTGTCGTCCGACAGCGTATTGCCGGGACCCGGGTCCGTCATCTCCGTCACGTTGTGGTCGACGATGATGCCGGTGGTGCCGACGAGGGTGTTGATCTGGTCGACGGGAAGCAGCAGCGAATCCAGTTGTGCGGGAGCCACCGTGGGGGAGGCGCTGGTCGTCACCGCGCTCGTGGTCGAGGGCGCGGCGGTCGCGCCGGTGGTGGGGCTCTCGGGTTGTGCGGCCCCGGACTTGTCGACCGCCAGCCACACCCCGGTGCCCGCGATCACCGCGATGACGAGCGCGAGGGCGCCGATCACCAGCCCCAGCCTGCGCCGCGGCGGCGCGGGCGGCGCCCACGGCGGGGCGGGCGGAGGCGCGAACCACGCCGGGTGCTGCGGCGCGGGCTGGGCGGCAAAGGGTTCCACGCGCGGCGGCGGCGCGAAATGTTGGCTGTGCTGGATCAGCTCGGTCGCCTCGCGTTGGTCCGGCGTGCTCAGCGCGTGCAGGGCCGCCTTCGCCAGATCGCCCGCGGTGAGGTAGCGGTCGTTTGGGTCTTTGGCCATCCCGCGCGCGATGACCTCGTCGAACGCGGCGGGGACGGCGGGATTGCGCCGGCTCGGGCGCGGCACCGGTTCCACCAGGTGTGCCGCCATCAGGCTGCTGAGGCTGGTGCTCTGGAAAGGCCTTGTGCCCGTGAGGCATTCGAAAAGGAGACAGGCCAGGGCGTAGATGTCGACGCGGTAGGTGGGGTCGTCGTTCCCGAAGCGCTCGGGCGCCATGTAGTTCCAGCTGCCGATGGCGGCGCCGGTCTTGGTCACCCGCTCGTCGGTGGCCGCGGCGGCGATGCCGAAGTCGACCAGGTAGGCGAAGTCGCCCCCGGCGAGCAGGATGTTCTCGGGTTTGATGTCGCGGTGGATGACCCCGGCGCGGTGCGCGGCATCGAGGGCGGCGGCGACCTGCTCGACGATCGCGACCGCGCGCGGTGGCGGTAGCGGCCCGGTGCGGCTGAGCACCGTCCCCACGTCACGCCCCTCGATGAGGCGCATGTCGATGAACACCTGACCATCGATTTCGCCGAAATCGTGTATCGGCACGATGTGCGGTTCCTGAAGCCGGCCCGCGGTCCGGGCCTCGCGTTGCATGCGCCGCCGAAAGGAGTCATCGGAGCTCACCTGCTCGGACATCAGCTTCAGCGCCACCACGCGGTCCTTGACGGTGTCGTATGCCTCGTAGACCTCGCCCATCCCGCCGCGACCCAGCAGTCGCCGTAACTGGTATGGCCCGAACCGGCTCCCGATCCGCGGACCGGGCTGCGTTTCACTCATCGACGTCCCCCCGACGCCAAGCCGCTTCCCTAGCCCTCGTCCGCGCGCATCGACTCGCGGATCTGGGCCAACCGCTCGGCGGCGGCGCGCTCGCGCTCGTCGTATTGCTCGGCGACGGAACGGCCCTCGGGGGAGTCGGCGTCCAATTCCGCGTCACCCAGGGACGTCGCGTAGCGATTTTCGATCTTCTCGCGCACGGACTCGAAGGTCGGCACGCCGGCGCTGTCGTACCCGGGATCAGGCGGGGTTGGTTCGTCGGGCATGGTCGTTACGCTACTGAAGCCCCGGCCGGTCCCGCCGCTCCCGCTCCCAATAGCGCACCATTTGCTGCCAGTACACCAGCGTCAACGTCATCTGCACCCCAGCGGCGATCGCCGCCGGCCGCGCCCGGCGGCGCCAGGCGGCCACGACGGCAACGACCGCGGCGGCCGACGTCAGCGCGCTGACCGCCATCGCGCCATCGCGCGGGCGGCGGCTGATCCACAGCTCCTCGCCCAGCATGGCCCGCGTCGACCACGCCCGCTGGTGACCCGGCGCGCCGAACACGAACGGGTTCACGGCCAGCCACAGCGCGATCCACGCCGCGTGGCTCCAGCGCCGCGTCCACGGCGGCACCAGGATCAGCGGGGTGCTCGCCCAGCGGGTCCAGGCGCTCCACGGATTGCAGTGCCGCGCAAAGATCGCGCGCCGAACCCGGGCAATGGAAGGCACCCGCGGCTACCGCCGGGCGGGACTGGAGTGGTCGGCCGGAACGACGACCGGGGCGGCGGCCGCGGGCGGGGCGGCGGCGCCGGGCAACGGGGTCCGCGGAATCCCAGGCGTGCCCAGCCGGCCGGCCAGCCACGGCAGCGCGGCGGCGAAGGCCCGGTCGGCGAACGGCCAGTCATGCTTGCCGGGCTGCGCCAGCACCGCGCAGTCGATGCCGTTGGCACGGCCGAGCGCGCACAGCGAATAGGCGGCCGCCGTCTGGTTGCCTGGGTCGGCGGCGGCCTCCCGGCCGGCGAGCCGAATCGCGCCGCTGTCGGTCATCAGCGGGTCATGGCGCCCGGCGGGCGGCCCGTCGGAGGAGATCGCGAACCAGCCGGCCACGTCCCGGTACGGCCCGTGCCGGCCGATCACCGTCGTCGGGTCGAACGCGGCCCAGGCGTCGGCGTTTCCGCCGAAGAGCCGCGCGATGGTCTGGGCCTTGTTTCCGGCGTTCGGGAAGAAGTCGCCGGCGACGTCGACGAACGCACTGAACATGTCGGGGTGCATCACGGTCAGGTCCACGGCGCAGGTCCCGCCCATCGACCAGCCGGCGACGCCCCAGTTCGACCGGTCCCGACTGACGCCGAATTTGGAAACCAGGTACGGCACAACGTCTTTGGTCAGGTGGTCGGCCGCGTTGCCGCGGACGCCGTTGACGCACTCGGTGTCGTTGTTGAAGGCCCCGCCGGAGTCGACGAACACCAACACCGGGGCCTTGCCGTTGTGCGCGGCCGCGAAGTCGTCGATCGTCTTGACCGCGTTGCCCGCCCGGGTCCAGTCCGCCGGGGTGTTGAACTGGCCCCCGATCATCATGACCGTCGGCAGCGCCGGCGGCGGGCTGCTGGTGAACCATTCGGGCGGCAGGTAAACCAACTCACCCCGGTGCTTGAAATGCGAACCGTCGGAGGGGATCACCACCGGAACCACGCTGCCGTGCGGCGGCCGCGTCCGCTTGGCCACCATCGCGGTGACGGTGGCCGGGTCGGTCTGGTCGGGCAGCGGGCCGGAGGTGAGCTGGTTCCACGCCGCCTGCACGGTGGGGAAGTAGCCGACCCAGAGGTTGAGCACCAGGGCGGCGCACAGCGCGCACAGGGGTATGGCCAGCAGCCCGGCGCCGCGCCGCCAGCCGCGGGCGCTGCGCCATCCCAGGATCAGCACGGCGACCGCCGTGCCGGTCAGCGTGATCCAGAGCCACAGCGCGGCCGGCGCGGGCTCGTCGGACAGGCCGCGGTCGACGATGTACCAGTGCGTCAGGTAGGCGACGGCAGCGCCGGCCGAGGCGGCCGCCGGCAGCCACACCGTCCGCCAGCGGCGCGATCGCCAGCCGACGGCCAGCGCCAGCACCACGGCGGCCACCGCCTGGGTGGTGATGGGCACCCAGCCGTGCATCAGGGACGTGTGACTACTTGCCAGCAACTGCGTCGTGGCGTTGGTCGTCGACGCTGTCACGGCATTCATTGTGATCGATTGTTAACCGGCCTGGAACATATTCACCGAATGTTCGCCGTCGGCCACCCACGTGTCGTGGGCCGGGTCAGTGCGGCTTGGCCAGCGGGAATGGCAGCGTCTCGCGGATGCTGCGGCCGGTTATGAGCATGACGAGCCGATCGATGCCCATGCCGAGCCCGCCGGTGGGCGGCATCGCGTACTCCATGGCCTGCAGGAAGTCCTCGTCGAGCTCCATCGCCTCGGGGTCGCCGCCGGCGGCCAGCAGCGACTGTTCCTGCAGGCGGCGGCGCTGCTCGACCGGATCGGTGAGCTCGCTGTAGGCGGTCCCCAGCTCGACCCCCCACGCCACCAGGTCCCACCGCTCGGCGACGCCGCGCCGGCTGCGGTGCGGCCGGGTCAGCGGCGACACGGACGTCGGGAAGTCGATGTAGAAGGTCGGTCCCTCGGTGCGGTCCTCGACCAGATGCTCGTAGAGCTCCAGCACCACGGCGCCGGCGTCCCACTGCGCGCGGTACGGGATCCGGGCGGCGTCGGAAAGCTTGCGCAGCACGGGCAGGGGCGTGTCGGGATCGATGTGCTCCCCGAGCGCCTCGGACACCGCATCGTGCACCGTCTTGACCGGCCAGTCCCCGGAGATGTCGACGGGATGCAGCCCGCCGTCGGCGCCGTCACCCCGGGGCCGCAGAACGGTCTGCTCACCGTGGGCTGCCTGCGCGGCGTTCTGGATGAGCTCGCGGCAGCCGTCGATCCAGACGGTGTAGTCGGCGTGCGCCTGGTACGCCTCCAGCAGCGTGAACTCCGGGTTGTGGCTGAAATCGACGCCCTCGTTGCGGAAGGCCCGGCCCAGCTCGAAAACCCGCTCCACGCCGCCGACGCACAGCCGCTTGAGGTAGAGCTCCGGCGCGATGCGCAGGAACAGGTCCATGTCGTAGGTGTTGATGTGGGTGACGAACGGCCGGGCGGTGGCCCCGCCGTGGATCTGCTGCAGGATCGGCGTCTCGACCTCGATGAAACCCTTGGCGAACAACGTCTCCCGGACGGAGCGCAGCACGCTGCTGCGGGCCGTGATCAGCTCGCGGGATTCGGGATTGACCGCCAGGTCCACGTAGCGCGTCCGCACCCGCGCCTCCGGGTCGGTCAGCCCGTTCCACTTGTTCGGCAGCGGCCGCAGGCACTTCCCGATCATCCGCCAGTCGCGCACGATCAGGGAACGGGTGCCGTTCTTGGAGAAGCCCATGTGCCCGGTCATCTCGACCAGGTCGCCGAGATCGATCGCCGCGGTGAAATCCGCGGTGCGGCCCCGCTCCAGGCGCGAATTGTCCAGCAGCATTTGCAATTCGCCCGACCAGTCCCGCAGCTGGGCGAACAGCACGCCGCCGTAGTCGCGAATCCGCAAGATCCGGCCCGACACCGAGACGGTCTCCTGGTCGTCCGCGTCCAGCGCCCGCGAGACCGTGTGGCTGGGCGGGGAGCCGACCGGGTAGGCGTCAATGCCCTTGCGCCGCAGGATCTTCAGCTTGGCCAGCCGGACCCGGACCTGCTCGGGCAGGCGGGCCCTCGACTCTTCCAGTTCCACGGCGTCGCGTCGCTGCTGCAGCTCGCTCACGTCGGGCGCCGATCCGTCGTGATGCAACAGGCCCGATTCCGCCAGCCGGGCGGGCACCGCGGGGTGATGGCCGGTGTGCACCCTGTCGCGTCGGGTGAAGGGCAGCACGAGGAAGCCCTCCGCGATCACCGAGGCGACGCCCACCCGGGGGATCAGGCGCGCGTCCTCGTAGCAGGCGTAGCGCGGCACCCATTCGGGTTGGTACTTCATGTTCGAGCGGTACAGCGTCTCCAGCTGCCACCACCGCGAGAAGAACAGCAGCAGCCCCCGCCACAATCGCGCGACCGGGCCCGCGCCGAGCTGGGCGCCCTGCTCGAACGCCGAGCGGAACATCGCGAAGTTCAGCGAAATCCGGCTGATGCCAAGGGTTTCGGCGGTCAAGGCGAGCTCGCTGACCATGAGCTCGATGGTGCCGTTGGGCGATTGCGGGGAACGCCGCATCAGGTCCAGGGAGACGCCCGTGGTCCCCCACGGGACCAGCGACAGCATCGCCACGACGGCGCCGTCCCGGTCCAGCGCCTCGACCAGCAGGCAATCCCCGTCCGCGGGATCGCCGAGCCGGCCCAGCGCCATGGAGAAGCCGCGCTCGGTCTGGGTGTCACGCCAGGCGTCGGCGCGGGTGATGGTCTCGGACATCTCCTCGGCCGCGATGTCCCGGTGCCGCCGGATGCGCACGGTCAGCCCGGCCCGGCGGGCCCGGGTCACGGCTTGGCGCACCCCGCGCATGTCGGGACCCGACAGCCGGAAGTCGGCGGTCCGCAGGATCGCCTCGTCGCCCAACTCGAGCGCGTTCAGCCCGGCTTCCCGGTACACGCGCGCCCCCTGCGTGCTGGCGCCCATCACGCCCGGCGCCCAGCCGTAGGTCTGGCACAGCCCCAGCCAGGCGTCGATGGCCTGCGGCCAGGCCCGGGGCTCGCCGATCGGGTCGCCGCTGGCCAGGCACACGCCGACCTCGACGCGGTAGGTGATCGCGGCGCGGCCGCTGGGCGCGAACACCACCGACTTGTCGCGGCGGGTCGCGAAGTAGCCCAGCGAGTCGTTCTTGCCGTACAGCTCGAGCAGCCCGCGGATGGCCGACTCGTCCTCGCCCGTCAGCGCGTTCTCGGCCCGCTGGGACTGAAACAGCACGATGGTCGCCATGATCAGCGCCAGCGCGCCGAACAGACCGAAGATGGCGTTGAGGAACACGTGCGGCTTGCCGGTGAACAGGTCCGGATCGGCCAAGGCGAAGCCGACCACCCGGTTGGCGACGTAGCCCAGGCGGTCCTGGCGGGCCAGCGTTCCCGGCCACAACTCGACCAGACCCCAGGACACCAGGATGCCGATCACGTCGCCGGCGACGAGCACGGCGGCGGCCTTGACCAGCGCGCCCTTCCTGACCTTGGCCCAGAATTCCCGGTAGGCCAGCACCAGCAGCACGATCGCGACGATGTGCACCGCGAACCCGAGGTTCTCCCCGAAGGTCTCGGCGGCGGTGTTGTCGCCCGCGGCGATGTCGGCGGCGTTCAGCGCGGCGGCAAGGATCATCTGGCCCAGCAACACCAGCCAGGCGATCCGTTTCCGCGCGGTCAGGGCCGCGGCCAGCAACGCCAGCACGAACGACCACGCGATGCTGGTGTCGGGGAAGTTGAACAGGTAGTCGTTGATGAACTCGCGGGGGACCTTGATCAGCCAGCGGAGCGCCGGCGACACGCTGGCCAGCAACGAGACGGTGGCGATGACGCCCACGATCCACCCGGCCGCCGCCGGTACCCAGCGATACCGGGAATGCGACCGGCCGCGGGCCCCCGAACGGCGCCCCGAACGAGATGAAGCGAGTGTCACAGACCGCGAGGATATGCCCTCAATCCGTGAAAAGCTTGGCGAAGCGCTAAGAGTGGCTAGCAATAGTTCGTCCGGTTGCGCAGCGGCGCCGGACGGGGCCGGGGGCGAAGTGCAAAATGCCGCCCCGTGGCTGCTAAACTGGCGATCGCGACCATCCCGGCGAAGGCCAGGAAACAGTAAGTGGAGTCCCACTCCCACCGCGAGCCACGAGATTTCTTCAAGGCTTGGCGGTCCGGTCACAGGCATCGCGCATGTCTGTTCCGCGAGCGACGCGGGCGGCTTGATCATTGGCAAGCCTCGATCGGTCGGCATTGGGCCCTGCTATTGCAGGGCTTTTCTGCTGGTGGTGTGGTGTTTCCGCCGCTGGCTCCCGACCCAGACCCGGCCGTGGATCGCAGCATATCTACAAGCCCAACAAGGGAGGCCCCATCAGCACTGAGACCCGCGTCAACGAGCGCATCCGCGTACCTGAAGTCAGATTGATCGGCCCCGGGGGAGAGCAGGTAGGCATAGTGCGCATCGAAGACGCACTGCGCGTCGCTGCGGACGCCGATCTCGACCTTGTCGAAGTCGCCCCCAATGCCAGACCCCCGGTCTGCAAGATCATGGACTACGGCAAGTTCAAATACGAGGCGGCGCAAAAGGCGCGCGAATCCCGCCGGAACCAGCAGCAGACCGTCGTCAAAGAGCAGAAGCTGCGACCCAAGATCGACGATCACGATTACGAGACCAAAAAGGGTCACGTGATCCGCTTTCTGGAGGCGGGTTCGAAGGTGAAGGTCACCATCATGTTCCGCGGACGTGAGCAGTCGCGGCCCGAACTGGGCTACCGCCTGCTGCAGCGGCTGGGCGCGGACGTCGCCGAATACGGCTTCGTCGAGACGTCCGCCAAGCAGGACGGCCGCAACATGACGATGGTGCTGGCCCCGCACCGCGGCGCGAAAACCCGCGCCAGGGCGCGGCACCCCGAAGGACCCGGGGAGGGCGCGGCATCGGACGCCGATGCGGGCGCCGACACCAACCCTTCACCCAACTGACCCGGCACGAAACGAAGAATCAGAGGAAACATGCCCAAGGCCAAGACCCACAGCGGGGCTTCGAAGCGGTTCCGGCGCACCGGAACCGGCAAGATCCTGCGCGAGAAAGCCAATCGTCGGCACCTGTTCGAGCACAAGCCGTCCACCCGGACGCGTCGCCTGGAAGGCCGCACCGCCGTGTCGGCCAACGACACCAAGCGGGTCAACAAGCTGCTGAACGGCTGACCGACAAGAAGCCGAGCGCCGGCGCCGCTGCCGGCACCCGACCATTTACTTAGAGAGTAGGAACACCCATGGCACGCGTGAAGCGGGCGGTCAACGCCCAAAAGAAGAGGCGCAGCATTCTGAAGGCCTCGAAGGGCTATCGCGGCCAGCGCTCGCGGCTCTACCGCAAAGCCAAAGAGCAGCAACTGCATTCGTTGAACTACGCCTACCGCGACCGCCGCGCGCGCAAGGGCGAGTTCCGGAAACTGTGGATCTCGCGGATCAATGCGGCGGCGCGCGCCAACGACATCACCTACAACCGGCTGATCCAGGGTTTGAAGGCCGCCGGGGTGGAGGTGGACCGCAAGAACCTCGCCGACATCGCGATCACCGACCCCGCGGCGTTCACTGCGCTGGTCGACGTCGCCCGGGCCGCGCTGCCCGCGGACGTGAACGCCCCGTCGGATTCCGGAGAGGCCGCCTAGCCCCTGCTGACCGAACGTTCGGCCCGCGTCGCCGCGGCGGTCAAACTGCATCGGCACGTCGGCCGGCGGCGGGCGGGCCGATTCCTGGCCGAGGGCCCCAACCTGGTCGAGGCCGCGGCCGCCCGCGGTCTGGTCCGCGACGTCTTCGTCACCGAAGCCGCCGCGCAACGGTATGCGGGTTTACTTGCGGCGCAAGGTGATTCGGTCCAGCTGGTCACCGAGCGGGCGGCAAAGGCGCTGTCGGACACCGTCACCCCCACCGGGCTGGTGGCGGTATGCGAGATGCCGTCGACCCGGCTGGCCGACGTGCTGGCCGGCCCGCCCCGGCTGGTCGCGGTCGCCGTCGGGATCGGCGAGCCCGGCAACGCCGGCACGGTCATCCGCATCGCCGACGCCATGGGGGCCGACGCCGTGATCCTCGGCGGGCACAGCGTGGACCCGTACAACGGCAAGTGCCTGCGCGCCTCGACCGGCAGCATCTTCTCGATCCCGGTCGTCGCCGAGCCCGACGCCCCCGCGGCGCTGGGCGCCCTGCGCGAGGCGGGGTTGCAGGTGCTGGCCACCACGGTCGACGGCGAGACGCGGCTGGACGAGGCGGCCGATCTGCTCGGCAGGCCGACGGCGTGGCTGCTCGGGCCCGAATCCCACGGCCTGCCAAGCGAAATCGCGGCGGCGGCCGACCACCGCATGCGCATCCCGATGGCCGGCGGGGCCGAGAGCCTGAACGTGGCCTCCGCCGCGGCGATCTGCCTCTACCAGAGCGCGCAGGCGCTGGGCGTGTTCAGGCGGCCCTGACGCGTCCCCGGGCGGGCCGCAGACCCGCCAGCGACAGCGTCCCGTGCACCAGCGAACCGGCGCGTTCCATCAGCGCCTTGGCCGGGTCGAGGGGCGAGCGAAGAGCCGGGCGGGAATGGGGAGGGAAGTAGTGCATCGGCAGCCCGCGACGGTCGCGGGGCGGCGCCATGAACGTCGGCGCCTCCACCAAGGGCGCGTCGGTGGGCAGCCGGCCCTCGGCCCGGCGGTAGGCGGCCAGCGCGCGCGGGTGCAGCCGGATCTCGTCGGGGACCGCCAGGAAGGCCAGCTCGACGAGCTTGCCGAACAGGCGCAGCAGCACCTCGTCGCCCGGTGTCCAGCGCATCCCCGCCTTCTCGCGCACCGCCGGCTCGAACAGGCCCGCCGCGATCCAGCGCTGGCCGGCGACCAGCGGCTTGAACATCTGGTCCCAGATCGGCGTGGGCATCAGCACGAATTTCGGTTTGGGGATCCGGATTTGGAAGATGTCCAGCGTCGCCTGGTTGATCTCGAGTTCGTCGCGGCAGACCCGTTCCCAGTACTCGCAGAATTCCTCCCAGGAGCCGGGCACCGGGCGCATGCTCATCCCATACATCCGGTACCACCGCACGTGCTCGTCGAACAGCTGCCTTTTCTCGGCCTCCGTAAGGCCGCCGCAGAAGTATTCGGCCACCTTGATCACCAGCATGAAGAAGGTCGCGTGCGCCCAGTAGAACGTTTCCGGGTTCAGGGCGTGATACCGGCGGCCGGAGGCGTCGACGCCCTTGATGGTGTGGTGGTAGCTCTTGATCTGCCGCCCGGTCGCCGCCGCGCGGTCACCGTCGTAGACGACGCCCATGATCGGGTACACCGAGCGGGCCACCCGCTGCAGGGGCTCGCGGAGCAGGATCGAATGCTGCTCGACGCCCGCGCCCAGCTCGGGATACATGTTCTGGATGGCGCCGATCCACACGCCCATCATTCCTGTGCGGAGATCGCCGAAGTACTTCCAGGTGAGGGAATCCGGTCCCAGCGGATCGTCGGATGTCGTTGGAATGGCAGTCATCTCGGCCTCCTGCGCTCACGATAACTTTGACAACGTGCGTTGTCTACGATTTCGGCCGCGCGTGCCCGCGGGTGTTATCGACCGTCGACAGCGGCGTGCCGCCGTCGTGACCAGCGGCTGCGTTGCGAGCTGCGCCACACCCGCGCAACCCTTCATTGCCCGCCTCCCGCGCGAGGAAATAACCTGGCCAGGTGGAACTCGCGCGTCGCGATTCGGATTCGGGCGGGCCCGAGGAATTGACGGCGCCCGATCCGCCGCGGCGCTCTTCGGTCCCGGTGCACAACGCGACGCAGTGGTTGCACAACCGCAACCGCAGCCCCGGCGCGGTCGCCTTCATCCGCCGGGCCCGACGACTGCTGCCCGGCGATCCCGAGTTCGGTGACCCGCTCTCAACGGCCGGCGACGGTGGGCCCCGCGCCGCGGCGCGCGCCGCCGACCGGTTGCTGGGGGATCGCGACGCGGTGTCGCGCGAGGTCGGCCTCGGGCTGCTGCAGGTATGGCAGGCGCTGACCGAGTCGGTGTCCCGGCGGCCGGCCAACCCGGAGGTCACCCTGGTGTTCACCGACCTGGTCGGCTTCTCGTCCTGGTCGTTGCAGGCGGGTGACGACGCGGCGCTCACCCTGCTGCGGCAGGTGGCTCGGGCCGTCGAGCCGCCGCTGCTGGACGCCGGTGGCCACATCGTCAAACGGATGGGCGACGGGCTGATGGCGGTGTTCGGCGATCCGACGGTCGCGGTGCGGGCGGTGCTGGCGGCCAAAGAGGCGTTGAAGTCCGTCGAGGTGGCCGGCTACACGCCGCGGATGCGGGTCGGGATCCACACCGGCCGGCCCCAGCGGATGGCGGCGGACTGGCTCGGGGTCGACGTCAACATCGCCGCGCGGGTGATGGAACGGGCCACCAAGGGCGGGGTGATGGTGTCAGGTTCGACACTCGACCTGATCGCCCAGAGCGAACTGGACGCGATGGGTGTCGTCGCCAAACGTGCACGTAAACCGGTTTTCGCCCCGAAGACGACCGGAGTCCCGGCGGATTTATCGATATATCGTTTGCGGACTCATAGGGAGTTGACAGCGTCCGATCACACTTCAGAAACAAATTAGCCGACATACTGGATGCAATGTTTGGGGGCATCCTTGCCCGGCTCGCCCGGGTCCAGTTCACGGTGGGGTACGTGGCGGCGCTGCTTGCCGTCAGCGGCGCCATCGTGGCGCTCGGCCCGCACGCGCACGACGTGCTGGTCGAGCGGGCCAGCACCAACCTGCACAACCTGGCCCACGGCCACGTGGGCACGCTGCTGGGCAGCGCGCTGGTGGTCGACGCCGGTCCGCTCTACTTCTGGCTGCCCTTCCTCACCTGCCTGCTCGCGCTCGGCGAGCTGCACCTGCGCACCATCCGGCTGGTGGTCGCGTTCCTGATCGGACACATCGGCGCGACGCTGCTGGTGGCCGCGGCCCTGGCGGCGGCGGTCGAGTTCGAGTGGATGCCGGTCTCGATCACCCGGGCCAGCGATGTCGGGATGAGCTACGGCGCCTTGGCCGTGCTCGGCGCGATGACTGCGGTGATCCCCCAGCGCTGGCGCCCCGCCTGGGTCGGCTGGTGGGTGTCGGCCGGCATCGCGTCGGCGATCATCGGCGGCGATTTCACCGACGCCGGTCACACCGTCGCCGTGGTCCTGGGCGTGCTGGTGTCCGCCCGCTTCCGCCAGCCCATCCATTGGACGCCGGTGCGCATGCTGATGCTGGCCGCCTCGTCGGGCTTCGGCTTCCTGCTGCTGGCCCACCACTGGGGGACCATGGCCGGAGCGCCCGCGTTCGGCCTCCTGGGCGCCCTGGCGGCCCACAAGCTCGTGCAGTTCGCCACCGCGCGCGGCGGGGCCGTGGACGACGAGGCGCTGCGCAGCCCGCAGCCGGTCACCGCGGGCTAGGCGGCCCGCCGGTCATCCCCGCAAAGCACGCGCCAAGCGGCGTGCTCAGATCACTTATGATCGGCACTTGCCGCTGGGCAACTTTCTCCCAGCCCCTCATCAGCAAGGAGAGTGTCGCCGCGTGGGTGCTCAGCCCGTCGACCTGTCACCGGACGCCTTGGCCAAGGCGGTCGAAGCCGCCCGGGAGGCGATCGCGCGCGCCGGCGATCTCGAGGCGCTGGCACGCGTCAAGACCGAGCACCTCGGCGACCGCTCGCCGCTGGCGCTGGCCCGGCAGGCGCTCGGCGGCGTCCCCAAGGACGAGCGCGCCGACGCCGGCAAGCGGGTCAACTCCGCGCGGACCGAGACCCAGCGCAGCTACGACGAACGGCTGGCGGTGTTGCGCGCCGAGCGCGATGCGGCGGTGCTGGCCGCCGAGGGCATCGACGTCACGCTGCCGTCGACCCGGCAACCGGTCGGCGCCCGGCACCCGATCACCCAGCTGGCCGAGCACATCGCCGACACCTTCGTCGCGATGGGCTGGGAATTGGCCGAGGGTCCCGAAGTCGAGACGGAACAATTCAACTTCGACGCCCTGAACTTCCCGGCCGACCACCCGGCGCGCAGCGAGCAGGACACGTTCTACATCGCGCCGGACGATTCCCGGCAGCTGCTGCGCACCCACACCTCGCCGGTGCAGGTGCGCACCCTGCTGGCTCACGAGCTGCCGGTGTACATCATCTCCATCGGCCGCACGTTTCGCACCGACGAACTCGACGCCACCCACACGCCCGTCTTCCATCAGGTCGAGGGGCTGGCGGTGGATCGCGGGCTGTCCATGGCGCACCTGCGGGGCACCCTCGACGCGTTCGCCCGCGCGGAGTTCGGCCCCGAGGCCCGCACCCGGATCCGGCCGCACTTCTTCCCGTTCACCGAACCCTCCGCCGAGGTCGACGTCTGGTTCGTCGGCAAGAAGGGCGGCGCGGGCTGGGTCGAATGGGGCGGCTGCGGCATGGTGCACCCGAACGTGTTGCGGGCCGCGGGGATCGACCCCGAGGTGTACTCCGGGTTCGCGTTCGGGATGGGCCTGGAACGCACCCTGCAGTTCCGCAACGGCATCCCCGACATGCGCGACATGGTCGAGGGCGACGTCCGGTTCTCCCTGCCCTTCGGGGTGGGTGCCTGATGCGCATCCCCTACAGCTGGTTGCGGGAGATCGTGGCAGCCGGCGCCCCGGACTGGGACGCCGCCCCCGCCGACCTCGAACAGACGCTGGTGGGCATCGGCCACGAGGTCGAGGAGGTCGTCACGCTCGGCCCCGTCGACGGGCCGCTGACCGTCGGACGGGTGGCCGGCATCGAGGAGCTGACCGGGTTCAAGAAGCCGATCCGCGCCTGCCGGGTCGACGTCGGCGAGTCCGAGCCACGCGATATCGTTTGCGGTGCAACGAATTTCGTCGTCGGCGACCTGGTGGTCGTGGCGCTGCCGGGCACCACGCTGCCCGGCGGGTTCGCCATCACGGCGCGCAAGACCTACGGCCGCGAGTCCGACGGCATGATCTGCTCGGCGGCCGAATTGGGTTTGGGCGCCGACCATTCCGGCATCCTGGTGTTGCCGCCGGGCACCGCCGACCCGGGCGCCGACGGCGCCGCGGTGCTGGGGTTGGACGACGTGGTCTTCCACCTGGCGATCACCCCCGACCGCGGCTACTGCATGTCGGTGCGCGGGCTGGCCCGCGAGATCGCCTGCGCCTACGGCCTCGACTTCGTCGATCCCGCAGACGTGAAGCAGTTGCCCGCCAACGGCGAGGCCTGGCCGTTGACCGTGCAGCCCGAAACCGGTGTCCGCCGGTTCGCCCTGCGCCCGGTGACCGGCATCGACCCCGCCGCCGTGTCGCCCTGGTGGCTGCAGCGGCGGCTGTTGCTGGCCGGCATCCGCGCGGCCTCCCCGGCGGTGGACGTCACCAACTACGTGATGCTCGAGCTCGGCCACCCGATGCACGCGCACGACCGCGACCGCATCTCCGGGGGCCTCGGCGTGCGGTTCGCCCGCCCCGGCGAGACCGTCGTCACCCTCGACGACGTCGAGCGCCGGCTCGATCCGGCCGACGTCCTCATCGTCGACGACCGGGCGACCGCGGCGATCGGCGGCGTGATGGGCGCGGCGAGCACCGAGGTCCGCGCCGATTCCACGAACGTGCTACTGGAGGCCGCCGTGTGGGACCCGGCCGCCGTCTCGCGCACGCAGCGCCGTCTGCACCTGCCCAGCGAGGCGGCCCGGCGCTACGAACGCGGGGTGGACCCGGCGATCTCGGTCGCCGCCCTGGACCGCTGCGCCGCGCTGCTCGTCGACATCGCCGGGGGAGCGGTGTCGGACGAGTTGACCGATTGGCGGGGCGAGCCGCCGACCGACGACTGGTCGCTCCCGCCGATCCCGATCCCCGCCGACCTGCCCGACCGCGTCGCCGGGGTCGCCTACCCGCCGGGTACCGCGGCGCGGCGGCTGGCGCAGATCGGGGCCTCGGTGAGCGATGACGGCGAAACGCTGATCGTGACGCCGCCGAGCTGGCGGCCCGACCTGGTGCAGCCCGCCGATCTCGTCGAGGAGGTGCTGCGCCTGGAGGGGCTGGAAGCCATCCCGTCGGTGCTGCCCGCCGCTCCGGCGGGCCGGGGCCTCACCGCGAGGCAGAAGCGTCGCCGCGCCATCGGCAGATCGCTCGCCCAGTCCGGCTACGTCGAGATCTTGCCGACGCCGTTCCTGCCCGCCGGCGTGTTCGACCTGTGGGGCCTGCCGGCCGACGATCCCCGGCGCTCGACCACCCGGGTGCTCAACCCGCTGGAGGCCGACCGCCCGCACCTCGCGACCACACTGCTGCCCGCGCTGCTGGAAGCGTTGGTGCGCAACGTGTCCCGCGGTCTGGTGGACGTCGCGTTGTACGCGCTGGCGCAGGTTGTGCAACCGACCGAGCAGACCCGCGGCGTCCAGCCGATCCCCGTGCACCGGCGGCCCACCGACGAAGAGGTCGCCATGCTGGACGCCTCGTTGCCCCGGCAACCGCAGCATGTGGCCGTGGTGCTGGCGGGACTGCGGGAGCGGCGCGGCCCGTGGGGTCCCGGCCGCCGGGTCGAAGCCGCCGACGCGTTCGAGGCGGCCCGCATCATCGCCCGCGCCAGCGGGGTCGAGGTGAGCCTGCGGGCGGCCCAGCACCTGCCGTGGCACCCCGGCCGCTGCGCCGAGGTGCTCGTCGGGGAGACGGTCGTCGGCCACGCCGGCCAGCTGCACCCGGCGGTCATCGAGCGCTCCGGACTGCCCAAAGGCGCCTGCGCTGTCGAGCTCGACCTCGACGCGATCCCGATCGTCGAGGCGCTGCCCGCACCCAGGGTGTCGCCCTTCCCGGCCGTCTTCCAGGACGTCAGCCTGGTGGTGCCCGCGCACGTGCCGGCTCAGGCGGTGGCCGACGCCGTCCGGGAGGGCGCCGGTGAGCTGCTGGAAGACCTGCAACTCTTCGACGTCTTCACCGGCCCGCAGGTCGGGGAGGACCGCAAATCGCTGACCTTCGCGCTGCGGTTCCGGGCGCCGGACCGCACCCTGACCGAGGACGACGCCAGCGCGGCCCGCGACGCCGCGGTGCGCCGCGCCGCCGAGGCGGTCGGCGCCGAGTTGCGGGCCTGACCCCCTGGTAATGGATTTGCAAAGCATTGCATAACCATGCAGAATCGGCGGAATGGCCGACGTATTGAGGGTGGCGGTTGCCGGGGCCAGCGGCTATGCGGGCGGTGAGATCCTGCGGCTGCTGCTGGGGCATCCGGCCTACGCCGACGGACGCCTCGTCATCGGGTCGCTGACCGCCGCGACCAGCGCGGGCAGCTCGCTCGGCGAGCACCACCCGCATCTCACGCCGCTGGCGCAGCGGGTGGTCGAGCCCACCGAACCCGCGGTGCTCGCCGGCCACCACGTGGTGTTCCTGGCCCTGCCGCACGGGCACTCGGCCGCGCTGGCCGAACAGCTCGGCCCCGACACCGTGATCATCGACTGCGGCGCCGACTTCCGGCTCACCGACGCCGCCGCCTGGGAGCGGTTCTATGGGTCCCCGCACGCCGGCAGCTGGCCCTACGGGCTGCCGGAGCTGCCGGGCGCGCGGGACCGCCTGCGCGGCGCCCGCCGCATCGCGGTGCCGGGCTGCTACCCGACCGCGGCGCTGCTGGCGCTGCTCCCCGCGGTCGCCGAGGACCTGATCGAGCCCGCCGTCACCGTCGTCGCCGTCAGCGGCACCTCGGGTGCGGGCCGGGCCGCCAAGACCGACCTGCTGGGCTCCGAGGTCATCGGGTCCGCCCGCGCCTACAACATCGCGGGGGCGCATAGGCACACCCCCGAGATCGCCCAGGGCCTGCGGGCGGTCAGCGACCGCGACGTCACCGTGTCGTTCACCCCGGTGCTGATCCCGACGTCGCGCGGCATCCTGGCCACCTGCACCGCGCGCACCCGCGCGCCGCTGTCGCAGCTGCGCGCCGCCTACGAAAAGGCGTACGACGCGGAGCCTTTCGTCTACCTGCTGCCCGAGGGCCAGCTGCCCCGCACCGGCTCGGTGATCGGCAGCAACGCGGCGCACATCGCCGTCGCGGTGGACGAGGCCGCCGAGACGTTCGTGGCCATCGCCGCCATCGACAACCTGGTCAAGGGCACCGGCGGCGCGGCCGTGCAGGCGATGAACTTGGCGCTGGGTTGGCCGGAGGCGCAAGGCCTTTCGGTGGTCGGGGTCGCGCCGTGACCCACACAGCCGAGGCGCGCTTGGTGCGCGAACAGGGCGTCACCGCGCCGGCCGGGTTCCGGGCCGCGGGGATCGCCGCCGGCATCAAGGCGTCGGGCAACCGCGACCTGGCCCTGGTCTTCAACGAGGGACCCGACTACGCGGCCGCCGGCGTGTTCACCCGCAACAAGGTCAAGGCCGCGCCGGTGCTGTGGACCCAGCAGGCGCTGACCACCGGCGCCTTGCGCGCGGTGATCCTCAACTCCGGCGGCGCCAACGCCTGCACCGGCCCGGGCGGCTTCCAGGACACCCATGCCACCGCCGAGGCGGTCGCGGCCGCATTGTCGGACTGGGGAACCGAGACCGGGGCCATCGAGGTCGCGGTGTGCTCCACCGGGCTGATCGGTGACCGGTTGCCGATGGACAAGGTGCTGGCCGGGGTCCGGGCGATCGTGCAGGACATGGCCGGCGGGCTGAGCGGCGGCGACGAGGCCGCGCGCGCGATCATGACCACCGACACCGTGCCGAAACAGGTTGCGCTGCACCACGCCGGCAACTGGACCGTCGGCGGGATGGCCAAGGGCGCCGGCATGCTGGCGCCGTCGCTGGCCACCATGCTCTGCGTGCTCACCACCGACGCGGCCGTCGAGCCGGCCGCGCTCGACCAGGCGCTGCGCCGGGCCACCGCGCGCACCTTCGACCGGCTGGACATCGACGGCAGCTGTTCGACCAACGACACCGTGCTGCTGCTGGCGTCCGGGGCCAGCGAAATCGCCCCGACCCAGGCCGATCTGGACGACGCCGTGCTGCGCGTGTGCGACGACCTGTGCGCGCAGCTGCAGGCCGACGCCGAGGGCGTCACCAAACGCGTCACCGTGACCGTGACCGGGGCCGCCGCCGAGGACGACGCGCTGACCGCCGCGCGGGTGATCGCGCGCGACAGCCTGGTCAAGACCGCGGTCTTCGGGTCCGACCCCAACTGGGGCCGGGTGCTGGCCGCCGTCGGCATGGCGCCGGTGACGCTGGATCCGGACCGAATCACCGTGTCGTTCAACGGGTTTGCCGTGTGCATCGACGGGGTCGGGGCGCCGGGCGCGCGCGAGGTGGACCTGTCCGGCGCCGACATCGACATCACCGTCGACCTGGGGGTGGGCGACGGCACCGCCGCCGTCCGCACCACCGACCTCTCGCACGCCTACGTCGAAGAGAACTCGGCCTACAGCTCATGACGGTCAACACTCACGAGTTGTCCACCGCCGTCAAGGCCCAGGTGCTGGCCGAGGCGCTGCCCTGGCTCAAGCAGCTGTACGGCAAGGTCGTCGTCATCAAGTACGGCGGCAACGCCATGACCGACGACACGCTGCGGCACGCGTTCGCTGCCGACATGGCCTTCCTGCGCAACTGCGGCATCCTGCCCGTCGTCGTGCACGGCGGCGGCCCGCAGATCACCGCCATGCTGCGCCGCCTCGGGATCGAAGGCGACTTCAAGGGCGGATTCCGGGTCACCACACCGGAAGTGCTCGACGTGGCGCGGATGGTGCTGTTCGGCCAGGTGGGCCGCGAACTGGTCAACCTGATCAACGCGCACGGGCCGTACGCCGTCGGCATCACCGGGGAGGACGCGCAGCTGTTCACCGCCGTGCGGCGCAGCGTCACCGTGGACGGAGTGGCCACCGACATCGGGCTGGTGGGCGACGTCGAGCGGGTCAACACCGCCGCGGTGCTGGATCTGATTACGGCGGGCCGCATTCCGGTGGTGTCGACGCTGGCCCCGGACGCCGAGGGTGTGGTGCACAACATCAACGCCGACACCGCGGCGGCGGCCCTCGCGGAGGCCCTGCGCGCCGAAAAGCTGTTGATGCTCACCGACGTCGAGGGCCTCTACACCAGCTGGCCCGATCGCGGTTCGTTGGTCAGCGAGATCGACACGGCCACCCTTTCGCAACTGCTCCCCACGCTGGAGGCGGGCATGATCCCCAAGGTCGAGGCGTGCCTGCGGGCCGTCACGGCGGGCGTGCCGAGCGCGCACGTCATCGACGGGCGGGTCGAACACTGTGTGCTGGTGGAGCTTTTCACGGACGCGGGCACCGGCACCAAGGTCGTGAGCGCGTGACTTCGCCGGCGACGATGCGGAACGCAGTGACGGGGAGGAGCGGCGTATTACTGAAGGGGATGTGATGCAGCAGCGCTGGGAAGCCGTGATGATGAACAACTACGGCACCCCGCCGCTGGCATTGGCCAGCGGTGACGGCGCCGTGGTCACCGACGTGGACGGCAACACCTACCTGGATCTGCTCGGGGGCATCGCCGTCAACGTCCTGGGCCATCGCCACCCCGCGGTCATCGACGCCGTCACACACCAGATGGCGACGCTGGGCCACACCTCCAACCTGTACGCGAGCGAACCGGGCGTCGCGCTGGCCGAGGAGCTGGTGAACCTGCTGGGCGCCTCCGACGAAACCGGGGCGCCGACGCGGGTGTTCTTCTGCAATTCGGGGACCGAGGCCAACGAGGTGGCGTTCAAGCTGTCGCGGCTGACCGGACGCACGAAACTGGTTGCGGCGCAAGGCGGTTTCCACGGCCGCACCATGGGCTCGCTGGCGCTGACCGGTCAGCCGAGTAAGCAGGCGCCGTTCGAGCCACTGCCGGGATACGTCACGCACATGCCCTACGGGGACGCCGACGCGCTGGCCGCCGCGGTCGACGACGCCACCGCCGCGGTCTTCCTCGAGCCGATCATGGGGGAGGGCGGCGTCGTCGTCCCGCCCGAGGGTTACCTGACCGCCGCCCGCGACATCACCTCGCGGCATGGCGCGCTGCTGGTGCTCGACGAGGTGCAGACCGGAATGGGCCGCACCGGAGCCTTTTTCGCCCATCAGCACGAAGGCATCACACCCGACGTCGTCACCATGGCCAAGGGGCTCGGCGGCGGCCTGCCGATCGGCGCCTGCCTGGCCGTCGGGTCGGCCGCCGAGCTGATGACCCCCGGCCTGCACGGCAGCACCTTCGGCGGCAACCCGATCTGCGCGGCTGCGGCGCGGGCGGTGCTGCGGGTGATCGCGGACGAGGACCTGACCCGGCACGCCGAGGTGCTGGGCAAGTCGGTGCGGCACGGCATCGAATCGCTGAATCACCCGCTGGTCGACCACGTCCGCGGCCGTGGGTTGCTGCAGGGCATCGTGCTGACCGCGCCGCGGGCCAAGGAGGCCGAAAGCGCCGCGCGCGCGGCCGGGTTCCTGGTCAACGCCGCCGCGCCCGACGTCATCCGGCTGGCGCCGCCCCTGATCGTCACCGAATCCCAGCTCGACGGCTTCGTCGCGGCCCTGCCGGGCATCCTGGACAGGGCCGCGGCATGACACCGCGCCATTTCCTGCGCGACGACGACCTGTCCCCCCAGGAGCAGGCCGAGGTGCTGCAGCTGGCCGCCGAACTCAAGAAGGACCCGTTCGGCTGGCGCCCGCTGGAGGGGCCGCGCGGCGTCGCGGTGCTCTTCGACAAGAACTCCACCCGCACCCGGTTCTCCTTCGAAGTGGGCATCGCCCAGCTCGGCGGGCACGCCGTCGTCGTCGACGCCCGCAGCACCCAGCTGGGCCGCGACGAGACGCTGGGCGACACCGCGCGGGTGCTGTCCCGCTACGTCGACGCGATCGTGTGGCGGACCTTCGAACAGGGCCGGCTCGAGGCCATGGCCGAGGCGGCGACGGTGCCGGTGGTCAACGCGCTCTCCGACGACTTCCATCCCTGCCAGGTGCTCGCCGACCTGCAGACCATCACCGAACACAAGGGATCGCTCGCGGGACTGCGGATGTCCTACCTCGGCGACGGCGCCAACAACATGGCCCACTCGCTGCTGCTGGGCGGGGTCACCGCCGGCGTGCACGTCACGATCGCCGCGCCGGACGGCTTCGCCCCCGCCCCGGCCTTCGTCGCGGCCGCGACCCAACGCGCCGAATCCACCGGCGCCTCGGTCACCCTCACCGCCGACGCCGACGCGGCCGCGCGCGGCGCCGACGTCCTGGTGACCGACACCTGGACGTCGATGGGGCAGGAGGACGACGGGCTCGACCGCCTCACACCGTTTCGGCCGTTCCAGGTCAACGAGCGGCTGCTGGACCTCGCCGACCCGGAAGCCATTGTGCTGCATTGCCTTCCGGCCCACCGTGGTGACGAGATCACCGACGCCGTGATGGACGGGCCGGCCAGCGTGGTGTGGGACGAGGCCGAGAACCGGCTGCACGCCCAGAAGGCGCTGCTGGTGTGGCTGCTGGAGCGGGCGCAATGACCCGCTCGAAGGCCACCGCCGAAATCACCCGGGCCGGCCGGCAGGACCGCATCGTCGCGATCCTGTCGTCGGCGTCCATCAGCAGCCAGAGCGAGCTGGCGGCCCGGCTGGCCGACGAGGGCATCGAGGTCACCCAGGCCACGCTGTCGCGCGACCTCGAGGAGCTGGGCGCGGTGAAGCTGCGCGGCGCCGACGGCGGCGTCGGGGTCTACATCGTTCCCGAGGACGGCAGCCCGGTGCGCGGGGTGTCCGGCGGCACCGCGCGGCTGTCCCGGCTGCTGAGCGAGCTGCTGGTGTCGGCCGACGCCAGCGCCAACCTTGCGGTGCTGCGCACCCCGCCGGGCGGCGCCAACTATTTGGCCAGCGCGATCGACCGCGCGGCGCTACCGTACGTCGTCGGCACCATCGCCGGTGACGACACCGTCTTCGTGGCCGCCCGAGAGCCGATGACCGGCGCCGAGCTGGCCCGCACCCTGGAAGAGCTCACCTAAAAACTAAGGAGATTGGTTCATGTCAGATCGCGTCATCCTGGCGTATTCCGGCGGGCTGGACACGTCGGTCGCGATCAGCTGGATCGGCAAGGAGACCGGCCGCGAGGTGGTGGCCGTGGCGATCGACCTCGGCCAGGGCGGCGAGGACATGGAGGTCGTCCGCCAGCGCGCCCTGGACTGCGGCGCGGTGGAGGCCGTCGTCGTCGACGCCCGGGACGAGTTCGCCGAGGGCTACTGCCTGCCCACCATCCTGAGCAACGCGCTCTACATGGACCGCTACCCGCTGGTGTCGGCCATCAGCCGGCCGCTGATCGCCAAGCACCTGGTGGCGGCCGCCCGCGAGCACGGCGGCACCACCGTCGCGCACGGCTGCACCGGCAAGGGCAACGACCAGGTCCGGTTCGAGGTCGGATTCGCTTCGCTGGCACCGGATTTGGAGGTGCTGGCGCCCGTCCGCGACTACGCGTGGACCCGGGAGAAGGCGATCGCGTTCGCCGAGGAGAACGCCATCCCGATCAACGTGACCAAGCGCTCACCGTTTTCCATCGACCAGAACGTGTGGGGCCGCGCCGTGGAAACCGGCTTCCTGGAACACCTTTGGAACGCGCCCACCAAGGACATCTACGCCTACACCGAAGATCCCACGATCAACTGGAACACGCCCGACGAGGTGATCGTCGGGTTCGAGCGCGGGATCCCGGTGTCCATCGACGGCAAACCGGTGTCGGTGCTGGCCGCCATCGAGGAGCTCAACCGCCGCGCCGGCTGCCAGGGGGTCGGTCGGCTCGACGTGGTCGAGGACCGGCTCGTGGGCATCAAGAGCCGCGAGATCTACGAGGCTCCCGGCGCGATGGTGCTGATCACCGCGCACACCGAGCTCGAGCACGTCACGCTGGAACGCGAACTGGGCCGGTTCAAGCGGCACACCGACCAGCGCTGGGCCGAGCTGGTCTACGACGGACTTTGGTACTCGCCACTGAAGACCGCGCTGGAAGCCTTCGTCGAAAAGACCCAGGAGCACGTCACGGGCGAGATCCGAATGGTGTTGCACGGCGGGCACATCGCCGTCAACGGCCGGCGCAGCGCGCAGTCGCTCTACGACTTCAACCTGGCCACCTACGACGAGGGCGACTCCTTCGACCAGTCGGCCGCCAAGGGCTTCGTCTACGTGCACGGGCTGTCGTCGAAGATCGCGTCCCGGCGGGACCTGGCGGCCGACGAAGCGTGAGCACGCGCGAGGGCTCGCTGTGGGGCGGCCGGTTCGCCGACGGCCCGTCGGACGCGCTGGCCGCCCTGAGCAAGTCCACTCACTTCGACTGGGTGCTGGCCCCCTACGACATCGTCGCCTCGCGCGCCCACACCGTGATCCTGTTCCACGCCGGGCTGCTCACCGAAGAGCAGCGCGACGGGCTGCTGGCCGGGTTGGACAGCCTGGCCGAGGACGTGGCCGACGGCAGCTTCACCCCGCTGGTGACCGACGAGGACGTGCACGCCGCGCTGGAGCGCGGGCTGATCGACCGCGTCGGCCCCGACCTGGGCGGCCGGCTGCGGGCCGGGCGGTCGCGCAACGACCAGGTGGCCACGCTGTTCCGGATGTGGCTGCGCGACGCGGTGCGCCGGGTCGCCGACGCGGCGCTGGAGGTGGTGGCCACGCTCGCCGCCCAGGCCGCCGCGCACCCGACGGCGATCATGCCGGGCAAGACGCACCTGCAGTCCGCCCAGCCGGTCCTGCTGGCCCACCACCTGCTCGCCCACGCGCACCCGCTGCTGCGCGACGTCGACCGCATCGTGGACTTCGACAAGCGGGCCGCGGTGTCCCCGTACGGCTCCGGGGCGCTGGCCGGCTCGTCGCTGGGGTTGGACCCGGACGCGATCGCCGCCAAGCTGGGTTTTGCGGAGGCCGCGGACAACTCCATCGACGCGACCGCGGCCCGGGATTTCGCCGCCGAGGCCGCGTTCGTGTTCGCGATGATCGCGGTGGACCTGTCGCGGCTGGCCGAGGACATCATCCTGTGGAGCTCGACGGAGTTCGGCTACGTCCGGCTGCACGATTCGTGGTCCACCGGCAGCTCGATCATGCCGCAGAAGAAGAACCCCGACATCGCCGAGCTGGCCCGCGGGAAGTCCGGGCGGCTGATCGGTAACCTGGCCGGGCTGCTGGCGACGCTGAAGGCGCAGCCGCTGGCCTACAACCGTGACCTGCAGGAGGACAAGGAGCCGGTCTTCGACTCGGTGGCCCAGCTGGAGCTGGTGCTGCCGGCGATGGCGGGCCTGGTGGCCAGCCTGACGTTCGACGTCGAGCGGATGGCGGCGCTGGCCCCGGCCGGGTACACGCTGGCCACCGACATCGCCGAATGGCTGGTGCGCCGGGGCGTGCCGTTCCGGTCCGCACACGAGGCCGCCGGGGCCGCCGTGCGCGCGGCCGAGGGGCGCGCCGTCGGGCTCGACGAGCTCACCGACGACGAATTGGCCGCCATCAGCCCCGAGCTGACGCCCGAGGTGCGCGAGGTGTTGACGATCGAGGGCTCGGTGTCCTCGCGCGACCGGCGGGGTGGGACCGCCCCCGCCCGGGTCGCCGAGCAGCTCGAAGCCGTCCTGGCCGAGTGTGAGCAGCTCAGAGCGCGGCTCGGCGGCGGGGCATGAGATGACGCCGATTTACGCGCCGGTAAATTTGAACCGGACTAGAATTCCCGCTCAAGCGATGCGGCTGAACCTGTCGGGCCAGAACTTCGTCACCAAGGGGTGGGACCAATGAGCGTCGTTGCCGGCGTATTCGGTGCCTTGCCGCCGTATCGCTACTCCCAGCGCGAGCTCACGGACTTCTTCGTCAGCATCCCCGAATTCGAGGGCTACGAGGACATCGTCCGGCAGTTGCACGCCAGCGCCAAGGTCAACAGCCGCCACCTGGTGCTGCCGCTGGAGCGCTATCCCGCGCTGACTGACTTCGGCCAGGCGAACCGCATCTTCATCGAAAACGCCGTCGACCTCGGCTGCGAGGCCCTCTCGGGCGCCCTCGACGAGGCCGGCATGCGGCCGCAGGACCTGGACGTGTTGATCACGACGACGGTCACCGGCCTCGCGGTGCCGTCCCTGGACGCCCGGATCGCCGGGCGGCTGGGCCTGCGCGACGACGTGCGCCGCGTGCCGCTGTTCGGCCTCGGTTGTGTGGCCGGCGCCGCGGGCGTGGCCCGGCTGCACGACTACCTGCGCGGGGCGCCCGACGCCGCCGCGGCCCTGATCTCGGTCGAGCTCTGCTCCCTGACCTATCCGGGATACAAGCCGTCGCTGCCCGGCCTGGTCGGCAGCGCGCTGTTCGCCGACGGGGCGGGCGCGGTGGTCGCCGTCGGCGAGCGGCGCGCGGAAAAGGTGGCCGCGGGCGGGCCCAGCATCCTGGACTCGCGCAGCACGCTCTACCCCGATTCGCTGCGCACCATGGGCTACGACGTCGGCGCGGCCGGGTTCGAGCTGGTCCTGGCCAAGGACCTGGCCGAGGTGGTCGAGGAGCACATTGAGCAGGACGTCACCGGCTTCCTCGGCGCCCACGGGCTGACGACGACCGACATCGGCGCCTGGGTCAGCCATCCCGGCGGCCCGAAGATCATCGACGCCATCAACGCGAGCCTGAGCCTTCCGCCCGACGCGCTTGAACTGACCTGGCGCTCGCTGGGTGAGATCGGCAATCTTTCGTCGGCCTCGGTGCTGCACGTGCTGCGGGACACGCTGGCCAAGCCGCCGCCCAGCGGGAGCCCCGGCCTGATGATCGCGATGGGTCCGGGATTCTGCTCCGAACTCGTGTTGCTGCGCTGGCACTGAACTAAGGCGTTGCTTCCTGTGCCCCCCACACCTTCAGTGCTGTCATGACCGCCGACCCCGAGGAGCTCGTTAAGGCCCTCCGCGCCTCGCTCAAGGAAAACGAGCGGCTGAAGCGCGAGGCCCGCGAATACCTCGCCGCGGCAACCGAACCGGTGGCGGTGGTGGGGATGGGTTGCAGGTACCCGGGTGGGGTGGATTCGCCGGAGGCCCTGTGGCGGATGGTGGCCGAGGGCCGCGATGTGGTCTCGGACTTCCCGGCCGACCGCGGCTGGAACCTGGTTGGCCTGTTCGATCCCGACCCCGACGCGGTGGGCAAGTCCTATGCCCGCTGCGGCGGCTTCCTGGCCGACGTGGCCGACTTCGACGCCGCGTTCTTCGGCATCGCGCCCAGCGAGGCGCTCGCGATGGACCCGCAGCAACGGCTGTTGCTGGAGGTGTCCTGGGAGGCGTTGGAGCGGGCCGGGATTGACCCCGTCACCCTGCGCGGTTCGGCCACCGGCGTGTTCGCCGGCATCTTCCACGGCTCGTACGGCGGCCAGGGCAGGGTGCCGGGCCACCTGGAGCGCTACGGGCTGCGCGGTTCGACGCTGAGCGTGGCATCGGGCCGGGTTGCCTACGAACTGGGCCTGGAGGGCCCGGCCATTTCCGTCGACACGGCCTGCTCGTCGTCGTTGGTGGCCATGCACCTGGCGGCGCGATCGCTGCGGGCCGGCGAGTGCGACCTGGCGCTGGCCGGCGGCGTGACGGTGATGGCCACCCCGGCGATGTTCATCGAGTTCAGCCGGCAGCGTGCGCTGGCCGCCGACGGGCGGTGCAAGGCGTACGCGGGCGCCGCCGACGGCACCGGTTTCTCCGAAGGCGTCGGCGTGCTGGTGCTGGAACGGTTGTCCGACGCGCAGCGGTCGGGGCATACCGTGCTGGCGCTGCTGCGCGGATCCGCGGTCAACCAGGACGGCGCCTCGAACGGGCTGGCGACGCCGAACGGGCCGTCGCAGCAACGGGTGATCCGCGCCGCGCTGGCCGACGCGCGCCTGCGGGCGGCGGACGTGGACCTGGTGGAGGGACACGGGACGGGCACCACCCTCGGGGATCCGATCGAGGCGCAGGCGGTTTTGGCGACGTACGGGCAGGACCGGTCCGAGCCGCTGTGGCTGGGGTCGATCAAGTCCAACATGGGTCACACGTCGGCGGCGGCCGGCGCCGGCGGGGTGATCAAGATAGTGCAGGCGATCCGCCACGGGGTGATGCCCAAGACGTTGCACGTGGATGTGCCTACGCCGCACGTGGATTGGTCGGCGGGGGCGGTGTCGCTACTGACCGAGGCGCGGGACTGGCCGGCGCGGGACCGGCCTCGCCGCGCGGGGGTGTCGTCCTTCGGGATCAGCGGCACCAACGCCCACGTCATCATCGAGCAGCCGCCGCCCGAAAGCCCCGCGCCGGCGGGTGATGACGCCCCCGCGCCGTGGGTGCTGTCGGCCCGATCGACCGACGCGCTGGCCAACCAGGCGTCCCGGCTGCTGGCCCGGGTGAACGACGACCCGGGTCTGCGGGTGGTCGACGTGGCGTGGTCGTTGGTGTCGACGCGGTCGCGTTTCGAGCACCGCGCGGTGCTGGTGGGCGCCGACCGCGAGCGTCTGGCCGCGGGGCTGGCCGAGGTGGCGGCCGGCGAACCGGGTGCGGGCGCGGCGGTGGGCCGGGCGCAGCCGGTCGGCAAGACGGTGTTCGTGTTCCCGGGGCAGGGGTCGCAGTGGGCCGGCATGGGAGCCGAATTGCTGGACAGCTCGGCCGTTTTCGCCGAACACCTGCAGCGTTGCGAGAAGGCGCTCGCCGAACACCTCGACTGGTCGCTGGTCGACGTGATCCGCGGTGCGCCCGGCGCGCCGGGCTTGGACCGGGTGGACGTGGTGCAGCCGGCGCTGTGGGCGGTGATGGTGTCGCTGGCCGAGTTGTGGCGCTCGGTGGGCGTCGTCCCCGACGCGGTGATCGGTCACTCCCAGGGCGAGATCGCGGCGGCGTATGTGGCCGGCGCCCTCTCGCTGGAGGACGCGGCCCGGGTGGTGGCGCTGCGCAGCCGGCTGCTGGTGGAATTGTCCGGTGCGGGCGGCATGGTGTCGCTGGCATGCGGGCTGGGCCGGGCCGAGGAATTGATCGCCGGATGGGGCGAGCGGTTGAATGTCGCTGCCGTCAACGGGGTTTCGGCGGTGGTGGTGTCCGGTGAGGTGGGCGCCCTCGACGAGTTGATGGTCCGTTGTGAGGCCGACGGCGTGCGCGCCCGCCGCATCGACGTGGACTACGCCTCCCACTCCCGGCACGTGGACGCGATTCGTCCGGCGCTGGCCGAGGCGCTGGTCGGCATCGCGCCGCGAACGTCCTCGGTCGCGTTGTTCTCCACGGTGACCGGCGAACTGCTCGACACCGCCGCCCTGGACGCCGACTACTGGTACCGCAGCATCCGGCAGACCGTCCAGTTCGAGCGCGCCGTGCGCAACGCGTGCGGCGCCGGGTACGGGGTCTTCGTCGAATCCAGCCCGCACCCGGTGCTGCTGGCCGCCGTCGAGGACACCGTGACCGACTGCGGCGCCGGCGCTTTGGTGGTCCCGTCGCTGGGGCGCGACGACGGTTCGCTGCAACGGTTCTGGCTCTCGGCGGGCCAGGCCCACGTGGCGGGCGTGCCCGTGGACTGGCGCGCCGCGATCGCCGGTTTGGGCGGCCGTCGCGTCGACCTGCCCACGTACGGCTTTGCGCGGCAGCGCTTCTGGCTGCCGGGCGGCTCCACCGGTTCGGGCGACGTGGCCACCCTGGGCCTGGCCGGCGCCCGGCACGCGCTGGTCGGCGCGGTGGTGCAGCGGCCCGACTCCGGCGGGGTGGTGCTGACCGGCCGGCTGTCGACGGCTGCTCAGCCGTGGCTGGCCGACCACGCGGTCGGCGGCACCGTGTTGTTCCCCGGCGCGGCGTTCGTGGAGCTGGCCATCCGCGCCGGCGACGAGGTCGGATGCGGGGCGATCGAGGAGCTGACGTTGTCGGCCCCGTTGGTGCTGCCGGCGACCGACGGCGTGCAGGTGCAGGTGGTGGTCGGCGCGCCCGCCGCGTCGGGGGAGCGCGAGCTGTCGGTGTATTCGGCGGGCGCGCAATCGGAGTGGGTGCTGCACGCGCACGGCTCGGTGCGCCCGGCGGCGGTCGCGCCGTCCGCCGACCTGTCGGTGTGGCCGCCGGCGGGGGCGACGCCGGTGGACGTGGCCGACGGCTACGCGCGGCTCGCGGATCGCGGCTACGAGTACGGCCGGTCCTTCCGTGGGCTGCACGCGATGTGGCGGCGGGGGGACGAGATCTTCGCCGACGTCGCCGTGCCGGACGAGGCAGGCGGTCAGGACGGCGGCTTCGGGATACATCCGGTGTTGCTGGACGCGGCGCTGCACGCGATGGGCGTCGCCGCCGAACAAGGGCAAACCGTGTTGCCGTTCTCCTGGCAGGGGGTGTCGCTGCACGCGGGCGGCGCCTCGCGGGCGCGGGTCCGGATAGCGCCGTCCGGCACCGGGGCGGTGTCGGTCGAATTGGCCGACGGGTCCGGGCTGCCGGTGTTGTCGGTGCGATCGCTGGCGATGCGCCCGGTCTCGGCCGGGCAGCTGGCCGCGGCCGCCGCGCCCGCCGAGGGGCTCTTCGAGGTGGCCTGGTCGCCGATACCGTTGAGCGACAAGGGCTTCGACGCCACGCTGTGGGAGCCGGGCGCGCACGGCGCCCACGCGGTCCGGTCCGTGCACGCGGCCACCACCGAGGCGCTCGGCGTCCTGCAGTCGTGGTTGGCCGATCCGGAGTCCGGGACGCTGGCGGTGCAGACCCGCGGGGCGGTCGCGCTCGCCGGTGAGGACGTGGCGGACCTGGCCGGTGCGGCGGTGTGGGGGCTGGTCCGCTCGGCGCAGGCCGAGCAGCCGGGCCGGGTGGTGCTGATCGACTCCGACGGCTCGTTGGACGCCCGCGCCGTGATCGGTTGCGGCGAGCCGCAATTGGTGGTCCGCGCGGGCGTGGCCTACGCGGCCCGGATGCGGCAGGCCCGCGGCGGATCGGTGTTGCGGCTGCCGCCCGGTGACTGGCGGCTGGACGCGGGCGGCGGGGGCACGCTGGAGGACCTGGTGGTGGCCCCGAGCCCGCGGGTGGAACTGGAGGCCGGGCAGGTTCGCGTGGCCGTGGCCGCGGTGGGCGTGAACTTCCGGGATGTGTTGGTGGCCTTGGGCATGTACCCGGGCGGCGGACAGTTGGGGGCCGAGGGCGCCGGCGTGGTCGTCGAGGTCGGTCCGGGCGTCGAGGGCCTGGCGGTCGGCGATGCGGTGATGGGGCTGCTTGGCGTGGTCGGTTCCGAGGCGGTGGTGGACCGGCGATTGGTCACGCCGGTGCCGCAGGGCTGGTCGCTGGTCACGGCCGCGGGTGTCCCGGTGGTGTTTCTCACCGCGCTCTACGGGTTGTCGGTGCTGGCCGGCCTGCGGGCCGGCGAGCGGGTGCTGGTGCACGCCGCCACCGGTGGGGTTGGCATGGCCGCGGTCCAGCTGGCGCGGCACTGGGGCGCGGAGGTGTTCGCGACCGCGAGCCGCGGCAAGTGGGACACCCTGCGCGCCATGGGCTTCGACGACGACCACATCGGCGATTCGCGGACGCTGGACTTCGCGGAGAAGTTCTCGGCGGCCACCGGCGGGGCCGGGGTCGACGTGGTGCTCAACTCGCTGGCCGGTGAGTTCACGGACGCGTCGCTCCGGCTCTTGGCCCCCGGCGGGCGGCTCATCGAGATGGGCAAGACCGACGTCCGCGACCCGCGCGTCGTCGCCGAGGAGCATCGAGGCGCGCGGTACCAGGCCTTCGACCTGCTGGAGGCCGGGCCCGACCGCACCGCGGCGATGCTGGCCCAGATCGTGGATCTGATGCGCGATGGCGCCGTGACACCGTTGCCGCTCAAAACCTTCGACGTCCGCTGCGCTTCGGCGGCGTACCGGTTCGTCAGCCAGGCCCGGCACATCGGCAAGGTCGCGCTGACCATCCCGTCCGGGCCCGGCGCCGTGCTCAGCGGCTGTGGCGGGCTGGCCGGCGGCAGCGTGGTGATCACCGGCGGCACCGGCATGGCCGGTTCGGCGCTGGCCCGCCACCTCGTCGACCGCTACCGCGTCGGCCACGTGATGCTGGCCAGCCGGGCCGGCGCGGGGGCCGCGGGAGTCGCGGAGCTGGTGGACGAGTTGCGGGAGGCGGGCGCCGAGGTGTCGGTGGTCGCCTGCGACGTCGCGGACCGAGACGCCGTCGCGGCGATGCTGGCCCAGGTTCCGGCGCGGTATCCGCTGCGCGGTGTGGTGCACGCGGCCGGCGTCCTCGACGACGGGCTGATCGCCTCGCTGACCCCGGACCGGGTGGACGCGGTGCTGCGGGCCAAGGTCGACGGGGCCTGGCACCTGCACGAGCTGACCCGGGACCTGGATCTGTCGGCGTTCGTGGTGTTCTCGTCGATGGCCGGCATCGTCGGCACCCCGGGCCAAGCCAACTACGCGGCGGCCAACAGCTTCCTCGACGGCCTGTGCACCCACCGGCGGGCGCACGGGCTCGCGGGCCTGTCGCTGGCCTGGGGCCTGTGGGAGCAGGCGTCGGCGATGACGGCGCACCTCGGCGAGCGCGACAAGGCCCGGATGAGCCGGCTCGGCATCGCGCCACTGTCCACCCAGCAGGCGCTGGAATCCTTCGACGCCGGCATGCTGCTCGAGGCCCCGGTGCTGATGGCCGCCCGCCTGGATCGGATCGCCCTGTCCGACAACGCCGCCGCGCTGCCGCCGCTGCTGAGCGAGCTGGCCACCCGCACCACCCGCCGCGTCGTCGACGACGCCGACGCGACCGCCCTGCTGACCGGTCTCGCCGCGCGCCTGCACGGCCTGACCCCCGAGGCCCGCCACCGCGAGCTGGTCGACCTGGTCCGCGCGAACGCGGCGACCGTGCTGGGCCTGCCCAACCCCGCCGACATCGACCCGGGCCGCGCCTTCGGCGACCTCGGCTTCGATTCGCTCACCGCGGTCGAACTGCGCAACCGGCTGAAAACGGCTACCGGCCTTACCCTTTCGCCCACGCTGATCTTCGACTACCCCACGCCGGCCGCGCTGGCCGGGCACCTCGACGGCCACCTGTCCGCCGACCCGGTTGACGACCAGCCCGACCTGATGGCCCGCTTCACCGACATCACCCGCGAATTGCAGGCGTTGCTCGGCCGGACCGACTGGGACCCATCCGACAGGGCGGCGCTGCGGGCCCGCCTGCAGACTCTGCTCGCGGCCGTGGGCCCCGCCGATCACCTCGACCCCGAGGGCCTCGACGCCGACCTCGACGCCGCCAGCGAAAGCCAACTCTTTGCCATCCTCGATGAAGAACTCGGCCGCTGAGACCGCGATGCCGGATACCACGCAGCACGTCGACTACCTGAAACGCCTGACGGCGGATCTCCGTCGGGCGCGGCGACGCGTAGCGGAGCTGGAAGGCAAGCTGTCCGAACCGATCGCGGTGGTGGGCATGGCGTGCCGGTACGCCGGCGGGGTCGATTCGCCGGAGGCGCTGTGGGAGCTGGTGAACGACGGCCGCGACACGGTGTCGGACTTCCCGGCGGATCGCGGCTGGGATGTCGAGGGGCTCTACGACCCGGATCCCGACGCGGCCGGGAAGATGTACACCCGCCAGGGCAGCTTCCTGCGCGACGCCGCGGCCTTCGACGCGGGCTTCTTCGGGGTGGGCCCCAGCGAGGCCCTGGCGATGGATCCCCAGCAGCGGTTGATGCTGGAGATCTCCTGGGAGGCGTTGGAGCGGGCGGGGATTGACCCGCTGGCCTTGCGCGGCTCGGCGACCGGCGTGTTCGCCGGGGTCATCCACGCCGGCTACGGCGGCGAGGTGAAGGGAGAGCTGGAGGGCTACGGGCTGACCGGTTCGACCCTGAGCGTGACCTCGGGGCGGGTGTCGTACGTGCTGGGGCTGGAAGGCCCCGCGGTGTCGATCGATACGGCGTGTTCGTCCTCGCTGGTGGCCATGCATTTGGCGGCACAGTCGCTGCGCTCGGGGGAGTGTGACCTGGCGCTCGCCGGAGGCGTGACGGTGATGGCCACCCCGGCCGCGTTCGTGGAATTCAGCCGGCAACGGGCGCTGGCCCCCGACGGCCGGTGCAAGGTTTACGCCGGCGCCGCGGACGGCACGTCGTGGTCGGAGGGCGCGGGCGTCCTGGTGCTGGAGCGCCTCGCCGACGCGCGACGGCTGGGGCATCCGGTGGTCGCGGTGCTGCGCGGTTCGGCGGTCAACCAGGACGGCGCCTCCAACGGGCTGACCGCACCGAACGGGCCGTCCCAGCAGCGGGTGATCCGGGCGGCCCTGGCCGACGCCGGGCTGACCGCTGCGGACGTCGACGTGGTCGAAGGCCACGGCACCGGAACGGTTCTGGGCGATCCGATCGAGGCCCAGGCCCTGCTGGCGACCTACGGGCAGGACCGGCCGGCGGACCGGCCGCTGTGGCTGGGATCGATCAAGTCCAACATCGGTCACACGTCGGCCGCCGCGGGGGTGGCCGGCGTGATCAAGATGATCCAGGCGATGCGGCATGGGGTGGCGCCCAAGACGCTGCACGTGGATGTGCCGTCGCCGCACGTGGACTGGTCCTCGGGCGCGGTGTCGGTGCTGACCGAACCCCGGTCGTGGCCGGCGCGCGACGGGCAGCGCCGCGCGGGGGTGTCGTCGTTCGGGATCAGCGGGACGAACGCCCACGTAATCGTCGAGCAGCCGCCCGCCGAGCCGGAACCCGTTGCAGCTCAACATGATCAACCGGACGCGGTGCTGCCATGGGTGGTGTCGGCCCGGTCGGCCGAGGCGTTGGCCGCGCAGGCCGGGCGGCTCTTGGCATACCTGGACGCCGAGCCCGCTCTGCGCGCCGTGGACGTGGGCTGGTCGCTGGCCACTACCCGGGCGGCCCTGGAGCACCGCGCCGTGCTGGTGGGCGGCGACCGGGACGCCCTGATGGCGGGGCTGGCCGGGGTGGCGTCCGGGGCGCCCGGCCCGGGCGCGGCGGTCGGGCGAACCCGCCCGGTCGGTAAGCGCGTGTTCGTGTTCCCCGGCCAGGGCTCCCAGCGGCTCGGGATGGGACGGGAGCTGTACCAACGCTTTCCGGCCTTCGCCCAGGCCTTCG
>NZ_LZJJ01000514.1:0-589 GCF_001667625.1 Mycobacterium sp. E1715 | reverse complement strand
GACCGGGCCGGCCACCCCGGTCGGCACCGCGCTGCTCGACGACGTGACGCTGTCCAACGCCGGGCTGCGTGAGGGCACCGCCGTGATCGTCGGCGCGGTCACCGTCTACGGCGCCCGGTCGGTGACGCTGTCCGGCTCGTCGCTGGCCAGCCAGTCCATTTCGCCGGTGACCCTGCGGCAGGCCCTGCTCGGCAAGGTGCTGACCGTCGGCGACGCCGTGTCGCTGCTGCCCCGCGATCTGGGCCCGGGCTTCTCGACGGCGGCCGCCACCCGCGCGCTGGCGGCCTCGGTGGGCATCAGTTGGACCTCGGAGCTGCTGACCGTCACCGGCGTGGACCCGCTCGGCCCGGTCAGCGTGCAGCCCAACTCGCTGGTCACCTGGGGCGAGGGCGTGCCGGCCGGCGGCCCGGCCGTGTCCACCGAGCTGGTCGACGTGGCCAGCCCCGAAACGGTCCTCGAGGAACTCAAGGGCTCACAGCCGCAGGCCGCCAAGCTCATCGAATGGCTCAAGCTCGCGCTCGACGAGCCGCACCTGCTCAAGACCCTGGGCGCCGGCGCCAACCTGGGCGTGCTGGTGTCCGGCCCGGCC
>NZ_LZJJ01000513.1:0-2301 GCF_001667625.1 Mycobacterium sp. E1715 | reverse complement strand
GTGCGGTCGGTCATGCAGCAGGCCCTCAAGGACCTGGCCGCCAAGCGACGCTTCCCGATCCTGGGCTGACCCGTGGCTTCTCCGTTGAGTCCTATCAGCCACGCCCTCGGCGTCATCTCCACGCTGCGCCGCGCCGGCATGATCGCGCCGATGCGGCCCGACCGCTACCTGAAGATCGCCTCGGCCATGCGCCGCGAGGGGCTGGGGATGACCGTCGGCTTCGCCAGCGCGGCGCAACGCTGCCCGGACCGGCCGGGCCTGATCGACGAACTCGGCACGCTGACCTGGCGCCAGCTCGACGAGCGCATCAATGCCCTCGCCGCGGCGCTGCAGCAGCTGCCCACGGGCCAACCCAAGGTCGTCGGGATCATGTGCCGCAACCACCGCGGCTTCGTCGAGTCGGTGGTGGCCGTCAACCGGCTCGGCTCCGACGTGGTGCTGCTGAACACGTCGTTCGCCGGTCCCGCGCTCGCCGAGGTGGTCAACCGCGAGGGCGTCGACGCCGTCATCTACGACGAGGAGTTCACCGAGACGGTGGACCGGGCGCTGGCCGACAAGCCGGACGCCACCCGCATCGTGGCCTGGACCGACGGCGACCACGACCTGACCGTCGAGAAGCTCATCACCGATCACGCAGGCCAGCGGCCGGAACGCTCCGGCCGCAAGGGCAGGATGATCTTGCTGACCTCCGGCACGACCGGAACGCCCAAGGGGGCCAACCAAACCGGTGGCAATGCCGGCATCGGCACCCTCAAGGCCATTCTGGACCGCACGCCGTGGCGGGCCGAGGAGACGATCGTGGTCGTGGCGCCGATGTTCCACGCCTGGGGTTTTTCGCAGTTGATCTTCGCGGCGTCGATGGCGTGCACGGTGGTGACCCGGCGCAAGTTCGATCCGGAGGCGACGCTGGACCTGATCGACCGGCACCACGCGACCGGCCTGGCGGTGGTTCCGGTGATGTTCGACCGCATCATGGAGCTGCCGCCCGAGGTTCGAAAGCGCTACAGCTGCAAGTCATTGCGCTTCGCCGCGGCGTCCGGCTCACGGATGCGTCCGGACGTCGTCACCGCGTTCATGGACGAGTTCGGTGACGTGATCTACAACAACTACAACGCCACCGAGGCCGGCATGATCGCCACCGCCACCCCGGCGGACCTGCGCGCGGCGCCCGACACCGCGGGACGGGCCGCCGGCGGGACCGAAATCCGCATCCTGGACAGCGAATTCAACGAGCTGCCCACCGGCGAGGTCGGCACGATCTACGTCCGCAACGACACCCAGTTCGAGGGCTACACCTCGGGGGCCACCAAGGATTTTCACGCCGGGTTCATGTCGTCGGGCGACGTCGGCTATCTGGACGAGGCCGGCCGCTTGTTCGTGGTCGGCCGCGACGACGAGATGATCGTCTCCGGCGGTGAGAACGTCTACCCGATCGAGGTGGAGAAGATCCTGGCGGCGCACGACGACGTGGCCGAGGCCGCGGTGATCGGCGTCGACGACGAGCAGTACGGGCAGCGCCTGGCGGCGTTCGTCGTGCTGGGCGACGGCGCCGAGGCGACGCCCGAGACCCTCAAGCAACACGTCCGGGACAACCTGGCCAACTACAAGGTCCCCCGCGAAATCGCCGTCGTCGACGAACTGCCGCGCAGCAGCACCGGCAAGATTTTGCGCAACGAACTGCAGTCGCGGGTCAACGGCTGATGCGCCGATTGGTACGCCCCCGGCCGCTGGCCCGCGCCGCGCTGGAATTGGCCAACGCCGCCAACGGATTACGGCCGCTCGCCCGCAAGGGGTACAGCACCGTGCTGGTCTTCTGGTTCGGCTGGCCGACCTCGGAGGTGCCGGGCGTCTACTTCACCATCTCGCTGGTGGATGCGCTGCGACGCGCGCGGCGCGGCCATTTCGAGGGGCGGCGCGGCAAGGCGGCGCTGGCCATGACCGCCGCGTCGTGGGCCATCCTCGGGGTGATCCGCTACCGCGCCGTCACCACCCCGGGCCGGGTGCTCGAGGCGGGCCTACGCGAGCAGCTGGGTCACGACTACGAGGAGGCGCTGGGCAAGCTGCCACACGCCAAGCCCACGCGCAGCGGGCGGCGCAGCCTGCCGCTGGGCAACACCGTGGCGCGCCGGCGGTACGTCGAGAAGACGAACGTGGTGTCCTACGGCCCCAACGGCCGCGCCAACCTCGCCGACATCTGGCGCCGCCGCGACCTTGCAGCAGCACAGGCGCCTGGATGATCGGGATGCGCCGGCCGCAGGCCTACCCGCTGATGAGCCACCTCGCCGCGCGCGGCTGGGTGTG
>NZ_LZJJ01000512.1:0-13995 GCF_001667625.1 Mycobacterium sp. E1715 | reverse complement strand
TGTGACTGGAAGTGGTAGAGCGGGTCCGCGTGCGCCGGGCCCACCGCGGTCGCGGCCGCCAGGAGCGGAACCGCGGCGACCATTGATGCCTTCATGATGACGTTGTAATCCTTTTGGGCGGCCAGGTGAAGGCCCCCGCGCAAACTCATTTCGGGATTATCGGTCCGGTCCACCGGCGCACAGGCTTACGCTCAGCAAATGATGAGGACCCTCGCTGTCGCCGCCGCGACGGTCGCGGCCGCCACCGTGATGCCGGCGACCGCGCACGCGGACACCCAGAACTTTCAATCGCCGTCCGGCAACGTCACCTGCGTCCTGGGCGGCTTCGGTGTGGCGTGCGACATCAGCGACTTCGACTACCAGCCACCGCCGCCACCGGAGTGCGGCAAGCATCTCGCCTGGGGCAACCGCTTCGTGTTGAACCTGGGCGAGCCGGCCGCCATCCACTGCCACGGCGACACCCTGCGCTTCGCCGGCGAGCCGACCCTCGACTACGGCCAGACCCAGTCCGCGGGCACGATCACCTGCGACAGCGAGCCGTCGGGCATGACGTGCACCGACAGCAGCACCGGGCACTACTTCCGGGTGTCGCGGGATTCCTACGACCTCGGCTGAAAGCAACCATACAAAATAGTATGGTACGGTCGGCGCCATGTCCGCGGTCGACACACACCCGACGTACGGGATCACCGACGACTTCGTCGCCCGGTTGGCCGAGCGCGCCGAGGAGGCCGAACGGCTGCGCCGGCTGCCCGCGGCGACGGTCGACGAGTTCCGGCAGACCGACCTGTTCCGGCTGTTGCTGCCCGCCCGGTTCGGCGGCATCCAAGCCTCGTTTCCCGAACTGCTGCAACCGATTCGGCGGATGGCGCACGGCTGCGCGTCCAGCTCCTGGACGCTGGGCTTCTACGCCCTGCACAACTGGATGCTCTCGCTGTTCGACATGCGGGCCCAGGAGGAGGTGTTCGCCGCGGGGCCGGTGCTGGCACCCGCTCCCCTGGCCCCCACCGGCCGCGGCACCCCGGCCGACGGCGGGGTGCGCCTGACCGGCCGGTGGTCGTGGGCGACGGGCGCGATGGACGCCGACTGGATGATGGTCGGGGCGCTCGTCGAGCGGCCGGACCGCATCGATCCGGCGCTGGTGCTGCTGCCCGCGGCGCAGGTCGAGGTCGTCGACACCTGGCACACCGCGGGCATGCGCGGCACCGGCTCCCACGACGTCGTCGTCACCGACGCCCTCGTCCCCGAGCACCGCCTGGTCGCGGTGGCCGACATCTACGGCGGGACGGCGCCGGGTGCGCGGGCACATGACGCGCCGACGTATCGGTGGCCGATGGTGCCCGCGCTGGCGCTGGTGGCGTCGATGCCGGTGCTCGGCGCCGCCGAACGGGTGACCGAGCTGTTCGCTGAGCGCCTGGGCGAGCGCGTGCTGGCGTACAGCGGTGTGGCGCAAAAGGATCAGCCGGCCGCCCAGATCCGGCTGGCGAGCGCGCGGGTGCGGTTGCGGGCGTTGCGGGCGCTGGTCGACGAGACGGCCGGCGGCATCGACCGGATGGTGAGTGCCGGCGAGCGGGTGGGCCGCTCGGTGCGGGCCGAGGCCCGGCTGGCGGCGGCCCACACCGTGCACGAGAGCAAGGCGATCATCGCCGATCTGGTGGAGGCCTCGGGGGCCAGCGCGCAGTTCCTGTCCAACCCGCTGCAGCGCTTCAAGCGCGACGTGGACATCGCGGCGGGGCACGTGGTGTTCGATTACGACGTGAGCCGAGAGTTGGCCGGGGCGTTGGCGATTGGGGCCAAGATCTCCCCGATCGCGATGGTCTAGTCCTTGAGCATCAGCTCGAGGAAGCGTTCCCGTTGCGCCGACTGTTGCGCCTGCTGGGCGGAGCCGGCCAGGTGCAGCAGGCCGATGCCGGCGGCGAACGTCAGCTGGGCGCGCAGCTTGGCGTCCTCGGCGCCGAAGCCGTAGTCGCTGTAGGCCTTGGTGACGGCGCGCAGCAGGCGCCGGTCGGCGGCGCGGATGTTGGCGGCGGCGGCCGGGTCGGTGCGGGCCCATTCGCGCATCGCGCGTTCGAGCGTCCAATATCCCGGGCTGGTCAGCGCGGTCATCATGGCGGACAGGCGTTCTCGCGGGGGCAGCGCGTCGAGTTCCGCCAGCGACCGCCGGTCCTTGTCCAGGAAGGTGTTCCAGGAGTCGACCAGCGCGTTCCGGTAGCTGTCCATATCGGCGAAGTGCCAGTAGAAGCTGCCGCGGGTGACGCCGGCCTGCTGGCAGAGGCGCTCGATCTTCAGGGAACGCACCCCCTGCTCGGCGAGCAGCGTGTAGCCGGCCTGCAGCCAGTCCTCGACGGTCAGGCGCGGGGGCTTGCGCGCGGTCACAAGCTGCAAGGTTACGGGTGGGCGCGGCCCGGGGTGGGTCATCGCGCCGGCTGCCCCCTCCCCGGCCCCGGTGAATTCCTCCCGAACACGCGGCGAACCCGTGGGTCTGGCTATGGCATGCGTGTAATGTCCGGGTTTGCTAGCCGAGAAATTCCTGTTAACTCTTGGCCGTTTTGCTCGGCCGAAGGATCAGGGGGTGCCGTGACCGAGGTGTCCGAGCGGTCGGCGGCGATCGATGCCGACGAGGTCGTGGTGTCCTTGCAGGACGAGTCGCTGCTGCTCGGCGGTGACCCCGCCGCCGTCGAGTCTTATCTGAGCAAGCTGCGCGCGACCGCCGGGCAGGGGTTGCGCGTTACCGGCATCGACAGCGCCTCGTTGGCGAACGCGGCGATCGCCGGGCTGGCCTCGCTGCTGGCCGACTCCGGCAAGTACGTCCAGCTGCACCGCGACACCGTGGAGGCGCTGAAGGAAGGCAACCTGGTCCCGGTCGCCGACGGCTTTTTCCGGTTGACGACGGGCGCCGATGACGTCTTTGCCTATCTGCAGTGGCGACCCGAGCTGCTCGGTCCCGAGGTGATGCTGTCGGCGCAGATGCTCGCGGTGCAGATGGCGTTGAAGTCCGCGGTCGCCGAGGTCGAGGACGCCGTCCGGCGGGTGGAGGACAAGGTCGAGGCGGTGCTCGAGGTCGCCAGGGCGCAGCGCGCCGGCGACGTCCTGGGCAACAGCCTGACCGTCTCGCGGATGGTCGAGTCGCTGGAGAAGTACGGGTCGCTGCCCGATGCGTACTGGGATTCGGTCGCCGCGCTGGGGCCGGCGCTCAATGTCGCCGTCTCGCAGCTGCGCAATCACGTGAGCCGCGTCCTGGCGTCCTTCGATCACGGCCTGCCCGTGCAGCAGCGCGCCGCGAAGCTGCGAAATGCCATCGGCGACAACCGGCTTGGCGACACCCTGAGCCTGCTGGTGATCGCAGAGGAGGCGCTGCACAAGTGGCAGCGGCTGAACCTCGCGCGGATCGAGACCAAGGAGCCCGATCAGCTGCTGCGGGCGATCGACGAGGCTCGCGAGCTCGTCGACCATCACTTGCGCGAAGACCTCGACATCTACCGGAGCGCGAAAGAAGTGCTCGACCGCTTCGGGCAGTCCAAGGCGGTCGACGGCTTCCGGTTCTGGGCGGTGCGCGAGCTGGCCAAGCAGGGCGTCGTCCTGCGCGACGAGCTCGACCGCTTCGCGAAGGCGCGCCAGCACCAGGTGGAGACCTGGGAGGACTTCCACATTCCGAGTGTCTTGGACGCTGCCTTGGCCACGCTGGGGGCCGTCGGCGGCGTCACCGGCCGGGCGTTCGTGGCCGTCGGCCGCGGGGTCGTCTACTTGGGCGGGCACGTCGTGGGGCCGTTCCGCGGGCGTGGTGATGACGGCTCTGAAGCCGGCAGCTCTGATCTCGAGGAACACCAGCCGGCGTGCTGAGCAGCCGTCGTTGACTGCGGTCGAGGCCGCCTCGATACTCCACCAGTACGGCCGCCGGCGCTTCCCGGCGCTTGGCCCGCGAAGGAGGTCGGCGTGATCGATTTGGGGCTCTCGGGCAAGCGTGCGGTGGTGTCGGGCGCGGGCTACATCCCCGAGCGTGCGGGCCACGGCTGGTTCACGTCGCTGGCCCTGGCCGACGCGGGCGCCTCGGTGGCCTGCATCGACATCGACGAGCGGCGCGCGGAACAAGTTGCCGGCGAGATCGTCGGCCGGGGTGGTCACGCCGTCCCGATCGTCGCCGACATGACCGACCCCGAGCAGGTCGGCCGGGCGATCGACGACGTCGAGGCGGCGCTGGGCGGGATCGACGTGTGCGTCGACATCATCGGCGGCGCGACCTGGTCGAAGGTCGAGGACTTCACGCCCCAATTGTGGGACGCGGCAATCCATTACAACCTGACCCAGGTGTTCTACCTCTTTCAGGCCGCCGCCAGATACATGATTGGTCAGGGCAGCGGCGGCTCGTTGGTGGCGATCGCCTCGGTCGACGGCATCGCCTCGGCGACCTACCACGCCGCCTACGGCGCGGCGAAGGCCGGCGTCATCTCGCTGGTCAAGACGTTCGCAGATGAGCTGGGGCGGTACGGCATTCGCGCCAACGCGGTGGCGCCCGGCAATGTGGGCTCGGGCAACGAGGACCAGCCGCCCGGCGAGTATGCCGTCAACGGGATCAATCCGCTGGCGGCGCCACGCGCGCATGACATCGCCAACGCCGCGTTGTTCCTGTCCTCCGAGCTGGCCGCCCGCATCACCGGTCAGACCCTCGTCGTCGACGGCGGTGCCACCATCCGCCAGCTGTGGGGGTTGGGCGAATCGATGATCCCTTCGGACCCGGAGGCCGCTTTGCCGAACTTTATGCGGCCCGGGCCGTCGGGCTAACGCTGGTGGATGAGCGGCAAGCCCGCCACCGAGCTTCTCCCCTTCAGCACGTACGGCGCCGTGATCGAGCCGATGTAGATGTCGCGCATATCCGGCCCGCCCCACGCGATGCTGGTCGGGCTTCTTAAGAGCGCGCCGTCGGGGTCTTCGATCACGGTTGTCGTCGTGCCATCCGGGCGGATCGCCACGATCTTGTTGGCCAAAACGAGTGTGACCCAGAGGTTTCCCTCGGCGTCGAACGCGCATCCGTCGGCCATTCCCCATCTCTTGGCAACTTCCGGGTCGGCCATTAGGCGGCCGGCGTCGGGGCCGTACTCGTCGGGGCGCCGGTCGCCCAGCGACGGTCCGTATTGCTCTGGTCGGCCGAGCGTCTCGCTTTGGATCGGAAACCGCACCACGTCGGCGGTTACCGTGCGGACCACGTACAGGTGGTCCTCGTCGCGATCCAGCGCCATGCAGTTCGGGAAGCTCACCCCGTCAGCGACCACTCGCACCGATCGGCGATCCGGTGCGACCCGGAAGATGAACCCGTCCGCGGTGCCCCGCGCGATCGTGTCCATGAGGTCGTCCGACATCGTGCTCACCGAGCACCACAGCGCCCCAACGGAATCCACTAGAACGAAGTTCAGCCATCGTAGCGGGCACCCGTCGAGTTCGTCGCTCAGCACTTCTGCGATCTCGCCGGTCTCCGGCTCGAGATCCTGAAGCACGCCGAGACCCCAATTAGCGATCAGAAAGTGGCCGTCGCAGTCCAGTGCGATGCCGTTCGGCTCGCCGCCCGCCTGGCCGATATGCCGAATCGTGTGTTCGTCGATGAGTTCTGCGACAGCCGAGGCCTTATCGGATGCGAACACCCGGCCATCGCTGGCAACCACAACGTGTTCCGGGCGATCCACTCCGCACCCGATTTGATGCAAGCCGGTCACCTCGAGAGGGCTTTGGCCTATTTCGCTCAACAGTATCCCTTTGTCAGAACATGAAAGCCGCATATCCGCCCACTATGGTCGCAGCGATCGGATGGTAACGGCGTCCAAATCGCGCTGCAGCGCCTAGGCGTCCGCGCTCAGCATTCGGTCACTTTGGCTCAAGAGTTCGACATTCTCCCCCGCCAGGTTGTGGCCGCCACCGTACCCCGGCGATAGCGCCGCCCAGAAGAGTTCCGAGCATCCCAGCGGTGTTTGCTCGTTGCATTTGTCCGGACCAAATTGCAGATCCGGCGGCAGCGCATAAATCCATCGTTACTTGGGCAAACCCACCAAAGAGGGAGTCAACTGGATGGACACTGATCGCAGCGAAGAAAAGGAAGTGTGCTGTGAGGTCACTGGTCGGCAGTGCGTTTGGACGGTACGAGATCAGGCGGATGCTTGGCCAAGGCGGTATGGGCGAGGTTTACGAGGCGTACGACACCGAAAAGGGCAGAACCGTAGCACTCAAGTTACTCACAGACCGATACGCGCAGGACGAAACATACCGTGCCCGATTTTTGCGTGAATCCCATGCGGCAGCAATCCTGCAGGAACCGCACGTCATTCCCATCCATGACTGGGGAGAGGTCAACGGCGTTCTGTACATCGACATGCGGTTAATCCGAGGGGAAACCTTGCATGAAATGCTCAAGAGCGGCCCCCTAGAACCAGAACGAGCGGCCGACATCATCCGACAAATCGCGGCGGCTTTGGACGCCGCGCACGCCGAAGGGCTCATCCACCGAGACGTGAAGCCGCAGAACATCATTGTGACGTCCGACGATTTCGCGTACTTGGTCGATTTCGGTATCGCCGAAGCCAAAGGCGACACCCACCTCACTATGTCGGGCTACCAAGTCGGCACCTTCGACTACATGGCCCCGGAACGATTGGGCGATGGGGAAGTGACGGCGTCGGTCGACGTCTACTCGCTGGCGTGCGTCCTCTACGAGGCGCTGACGGGCGCCAAGCCGTTTCCAATGCACAGCGCCGAGCAGGTCATCGGCGCGCACATCTCGTCGCCACCCCCTAGACCAAGCATCGTCAATCCACGCGTTCCCACGGCTTTCGACGAGGTCATCGCTCGCGGCATGGCAAAGCATCCCGACGACCGCTATAGCAGTGCCGGCGCACTGGGCCGCGCCGCCAAGCGAGCGCTGCAAGGAGAATCGTCGACCCCGCCCCAACCTGACACAGTGCTAGCGCCTCAATACGTAAGCGGGCCTCCGAGCTATCCACCGTTTAACGCCCTTTACGCTTACCCTGGAACGGCTCCAACACCAGTCGTCAACGGCGACCAAGGGCGCTCTAAACAGTTCATCGTGGGGATCTCTATCGGGATCGCGGTGGCGTTGGTGGGCGGCGTCGGTGTGGTGATCGGCCTCCTCGCTCACCAGGACTCCAACGGCTCCGAGCCTTCCGCGGCGCCGCTCGTCCCCTATTCGAATCCAATATTCACGACCTCCCCGACAGAGTCGTCATCGACGTCACCGTCGACTCAAGCTCACACCACGGTGACTTCTGCGCCGCAAGATCCTACGCAAGAGCTTCGGCAGATCGCAGCTGACGACCGACCTTGGGTAAGCGCGCAACTGACTGACCGCTGGGTGCCGCAACTCAGTTCCAAGCGACCCGGCGTCGTCGACAACGGCCAGGTGTGGGACAACGCAATGACGCTCCAAGAGCATCTTCAGTTGCGGCAGCGCTTCTCGAACGTGAGGCTGCTCTGGTCAGGTGACTGGTCGACGTTTTCAGCGCCGGACTTCTGGGTGACTATCGCCGGCATCACTTTCCCAGACTCCGCGGGTGCGTTGGCATGGTGCGGGAACCAGGGGTTCGATCGAGACCACTGTGCCGCCAAGATTGTCAGCACCACCCATCCCGTTGCGGGGAGTACCGCGTACAACTGATGCGAGTATGCGGAACCGAATGAAGCCACTGGGGCTCGATAACGGCGCTCAAGTGCCCCAATCCTCATGCTGCCGTCTCGTTATCCGCAGCAGCAGCAGCAGCAGTGTCTCGCTTTTGTCCGGTAGCACATCACGAACGAGTTCACCCTTGCGGTCAACTCCCAGCAATAATGCATCGGTGGAGTTCCCACCTCTCCAAGCTGATATCGGCGGGGCGCCGTGAACGGTGACGGAACCGCACAAGACTCCCTTCTGCTCGGGCAGCGGGTCGTCGCGATCCTGGAGACCGGCCTGAGAACCGCGACGTATAAGCTCGCCACGCTAATGGCCTTGATCGACCATTGCATCGAAAACATTCCAGAGCGGCCCGAAGACGTCCTACGGGTGCCGCTGCCCGTGCTGGCCCACAGGGTGCTCGAAATCTATTGGCAGCAGGTGCGCCCGTTCGAAGGTCATGAAGTGCGCCAATCCACCCAGCCGCGCGCCCGAATCTTGACCGCCACGGAGTCGCTACGAGATGCAGCCGGGCTCACGGGAAGCGGCACATCAGTGGATATAGCCAGGTTGCGCGCACCAACGGCATACCGAAGCGCGATCGAAGACATCACCCTGTGCCTGGCCCAACAGCCATTGCATCGGCTGCAGAAACTGCCGGGCGCCTCGATGAGCGATCCCTTCCTCTATGACGACTCGTTTCTGCACGACCACGTGTCGCGGTTATCACTGCGCAGACACGGTGACGCCATCGAACTTCGACCGGGTGTGGCGCACGGCCTGGCCCGGCTTGCTGGTCTACTAAAGCCTGCCCTGGAGATTATGTGGGTCGATGACGTGCGACGGATGAACAGATTTCTCGACGAAAAGGTCCCCGACGTCGCAGGTCACCTCTTCGGACGCGAGCGCGCCGCCCTGGGCGCAGTGCGCGAGCCGTTCAAGCAGGCGTTCGGGCCGCACTGCTTTTATTGCGGCGAGCACCTGCCGGTGAACAATCCAGTCGACCATGTGCTGCCATGGTCGCTAGTTGGCATTGACGGCCTGGCCAACCTGGTGCTTGCGTGTGCCCGCTGCAACGGAGACAAAAGCGGAGCGCTTCCAACGGTTTCAATAGTCGAGCGCGTGCTCGAGCGTGATCGCGGAGTGCTCGAGCAAATCGCCTCCACGATTCAGTGGCCGACGCAGCATGACCGGGTCGCATCCGCTGTGCGCGGCATTTACCGTGTGCAGCCGCCGGGAGCGCCAATGTGGGCAGGCTACAAGCGAACTGAGCAGCTGGATGTCGGCTTTTTTTGGTAATGATGTGAATCTCGCACGCACGTACTCGGTCAGCGCGAAACTGAGCCCCACTCTCAACGCTCAACAAGTCCCATAGCAAATCGACATGAACGGCAAGCCGCATGGTTTAAGAGAACGCTCGGTGCGCCGGTCGAACCGGGTGGGTTGTTGACTACGGCCGAGGCGGCAACGCCGCCAACCACCCGTCCGAAAGCAGCTCCAGCAACTGCCCATCAGGATCCCGAATCATCGCCATCGCCTCGGTCACCGTCGCGTCGACTACCGCTCCCCCAAACTCCGCCACTCGAGCCAGCGCGCCCGGGAGATCGGACACCGAAAACGAAATATGCGTCAGCCCAACCTGATCCATGACCCGCTCCGACCCGGCGTGAACCTGACGCTTCGAGTAATCCATCAACTCGAGCACAAACCCGTCGCGTACCAAGTACGTCGCGTGCACCCCGAGCGGCTCGGGAAGTTGCACCAGCTTCGACGTCGGGCCGTCGGGCGGATCGAGCTCCCACCAGAACTGGAACCCGAGCACATTTTCGTAGAAACGCCGCGACCGCTCGCGATCGGAGACGCACAATCCGACATGGTTGAAGGTCGTACGGTGACTACTCATCGTGGCCTTTCTCGACGGAACCGACCAGCGTAATAATGCAAAGATAGTGTAGAAAGCCGACGTCGCCGGGTGGAGGAGCAACCAGATGACAACCCGTCCCGACGTCACCGAAGACGCCATCGTCGACTTCGACCACCACTCCGACGCGTTCAACCTCAACGAGAACGCCATCAACAAAGACCTGAGAAGCAAGTGCCCCGTCGCCTGGAACGAGAACTACGGCGGATTCTGGTTCCTCAGCAGCTACGACGCGGTGAGCCGAACGGCCAGAGACGGCGACACCTTCGCCCACAAATACGAGCCCAACGCCGACGACGGTGTCGACTACCAGGGCGAGATGGGCGTCCCGCGCCCCGATGGCCAGCCGGCCCTGGGCATCGGCGAGGTCGACGGGCCCTACCACCAGGCCCTACGCCACGCGCTAGCCCCGTTCTTCTCCCCCGGCGCCGTCCAAAAGCTCAAGCCGTTCATGGAACAGAAGGCGCATGAGTTCCTCGACCACAAGATCGAGGACGGCCGCATGGACCTCGTCCTCGACTACGCCAGCCCGGTGCCGGCGATCCTCACCATGAAGCTGATGGGCCTGCCCCTCGACAACTGGCACCTCTACGCCAACCTCTTCCACTCTGTCATGGCCGTGCCCCAGGACAGCGACGAGTACGCAAACGCCATCGCCAAAGTCCCCAAGATGATGGAAGAGGTCCTCGACTACGCGGCCGGCAGACGAGCCAAACCGGAAGACGACCTCACCAGCTTCCTCATCCAGTTCGAGTTCGACGGCCACCGCCTCACCGACGAACAGCTGCTCAACATCCTCTGGAACCTCATCGGCGGCGGCGTCGACACCACCACCTCCCAAACCGCGCTCACGCTCCACCACCTGGGCACCCACCCGGCCCTAAGGCAACAACTCATCGACCGCCCCGAGCTGTACCGCACCGCCACCGACGAATTCCTGCGATACTTCTCGGTCAACCAAACCCTCAGCCGCACAGTCACTCACGACGTCGAAATCAACGGCCAGCGCCTGAGAAAGAACGACAGAGTCGTCATCAGCTGGCTGTCGGCCAACCACGACGAAAAAGAATTCCCGAACCCCGACGAGATCATCCTGGACCGCGCGCCCAACCGGCACGTCGCGTTCGGGCTCGGGCCGCACCGCTGCATCGGCTCGCACCTCGCGCGCCTGATGGCCGAGGTCATGGTGAAAGCCGTCCTCGACCGCATCCCCGACTACCGAGTCGACGTCGACAACGTCCACCAATACCTCGGCAACCCCAGCATGACCGGGCTCGGCACGCTGCCGGTCACCTTCACCCCCGGAGCGAAACGAGGCTAGATGCACGCCAACCCGATGACACACATGCTGGGTCCGTTCACCCGCACCGGCGGCTTCTACGCCCGCTCCTGGGGCACCTACCTGGACCGTCAGCCCGACGAGCTGCCGGTGGCCCGGCCCACCATCGCGCTCGCGGCCCAGGCCTTCCGCGACGAGATCCTGCTCAGCGGCTTCAGCCTGCTGCGTCGGGCCCCCGACTCCAAGACCCTCGAACGGATCGACACCGAAGTGCTTGCCGCACAAGCCTTCTACAAAGACAAGGGCTGGCTCGACAACCCCGAGGGATTCTTCGCCCCGCCCCCGCCCCCCACCGACGTCACCGTCAAACGCGTGAGCAGCATGGGACGCAACTACGAGCGGCTGTCCTTCGACAGCGACTACGAACCCCTCGACGGCGAACCCGGCCGGGAACGGTGGCGCAGCTACACCGGCAACGACCGCGAATACGCCCTGATGTTCCGGCACCGCCGGCCGCGGCCGTGGCTGATCTGCATCCACGGCGCGGAGATGGGACGGGCTGCGCTCGACCCCATGCTGTTTCATGCCTGGCACCTGTACCGGCATCTCGACCTCAACGTCGTGCTACCGGTACTCCCCCTGCACGGCCCCCGAGCCAGCGGCGGGCCAAAGTTCCCCAGCGAGGACGTGCTCGACGACGTGCACGGCGCCGCGCAGTCGGTCTGGGACATCCGGCGGCTGATCAGCTGGATCCGCGCGCAGCAGCCCGACGCGGCGATCGGGGTCAACGGCATCTCCCTCGGCGGCCTGATTTCGTCGCTGGTCGCCAGCCTCGACGACGGCCTCACCTGCGCCATCCTCGGCGTGCCCGCCGTCGACCTGGTGAACCTGGTCGGCCGTCACGCCGGCCTCAGCGGCCACACCGGTCTGCGCCACACGATGGACTCGGCCAAGCCCCTCGGCCGGATGATCTCGCCGCTGGCGCTGACCCCGCGCGTGCCCAAAAAGGGCCGCTTCATCTACGCCGGCCTCGCCGACCGCCTGGTGCACCCGCGCGACCAGGTCACCCGACTCTGGGAGCACTGGGGCAAACCCGAAATCCACTGGTACCCAGGCGGTCACACCGGATTCTTCCGCTCGCGGCCCGTACAGCGTTTCATCGACGACGCGCTCGTGCAATCGGGGCTGGCCGACAAGCGATGACCGCCTCCTACCTGCGCTGGATAGCGGCCAACGCGGCCAAGCCATTGGTCCACGCCTATCGGCGCACCGGCGCCGACGTTCCCTTCGGCGACCCGGTCCCTTCGCACGGCACCGAAATGGAGGGCTGGTTCTGGCGCCTCACCGACGCCGCCTCGGGTCGCGTCGTCGTCGCGCTGTGCAGTGTGAACCGGCACCCGGACGGCGACTGGGCCACCGTCGCGGTCGCGCTGCATCCCGGCGACGTGGTGCGCTCCGCGGTCGTGGATGCTGCCGAGGCCGAGTCGTCGACCTTCTCGGTGCACGCCGGGACCTTCCCCGACGCGCGTCTGGCGGCGTACCTCGATCGACTCCAGATCGACCTCGACGGAATCCACCTCGATTTGCATTTCACCGATCCGTTCAACTGGCCCAAGGCCTTCGGCGGCGGCGGCGTCTTCTCGTCGGTGCCGTTTCTGAACCAGTACTGGCATCCCTACCGGCTCGGCGGAAAGGCCACCGGCACAGTCGAATTCCGCGACCGTACGTGGTCGTTCAGTGACGCCCGGCTCTACACGGAACGCAACTGGGGTGCGGGCTTCCCCGAGCGGTGGTGGTGGGGTCAGGCCCACGATTTCGGCGACGCCGACGTCTCGGTCGCGTTCTCGGGGGGCCTGCTTCAGCTCGGCCCGATCCGCAGGGACGTCACCGGAGTCGTCGTGCGCCTCGGCGACCGTGTCATCCGGATCACCCCGCCGGCGCCCGTGCGATCGGAGGTCGGCGACGGGCGCTGGAGCGTGTCCGCGCGCACCCGCCGCTACCACATCGAGCTGGACGGGGACGGCACCCGCGCGGACCCGCACGTCTTGCCGGTGCCGCTGCCCGCGCAGCGGCGCAACATCGACACCGACTTCGAGCACCTCGCCGGTCGATTGCGTTGCCGTGTGCGCGAATACGGCGAGGTGGTGTTCGACGGCACCTGCGAGCTGGCCGGCCTGGAGGTCGGCAGCCGGCCGGCCTAGATCGTCACGACGCCGTCCCTCTCATACCACCTGGCCACCACCCGGTAGAGTCACGAACTCGTGCGAATCGCAGTGACTGGTGGCACCGGGTATCTCGGTGCGCACATCGTCCGTGGCCTACTGAGCGCCGGCCATGAGGTGCGGCTTCTGGCCGAGCACGGCTGGGAGAATCCCGAACTGCTGCGCAGGTTTTCCGAATTCGGCTCGATAACCGTGTTAACCGGCGACGTTCGCGAGCCCGATACCGTGTCGACGCTGCTGGACGGCTGTGACGCCGTCCTGCACGCCGCCAGCGTGGTCGGGACCGACAGCCGGCGTGAGAACCTGATGTGGGAGATCAACGCGTTCGCTGCCGAGTCGATCCTGCGTCAGGCACACGACCGCGGGCTGGACCCGATCGTCACGATCAACAGCTACGCCTCCCTCTTCTCGCCGGAGGTCTCGGTGATCGGGCCGGATACCCCCACGGCGGCGGGTAGGTCGGCCTACGCCAAGACGAAGGGTTACGCCGACCGTGCTGCCCGGCGGCTGCAAGACGAGGGGACGCCGGTCGTCATCACCTATCCGTCCAGCGTGGTCGGTCCGGCCTTGGCGACCGCCCCGGGCATCACCGAACAGGGTTGGGCGCCGATCATCCGCGCTGGTGTGGCGCCGCGACTGCGGCACGCTGGAATGATGATGGTCGACGTGCGCGACGTCGCCGATGTGCATGTCGCGTCGATGCGCCCAGGCCACGGCGCAAAACGATACGTGTGCGGCGGCGTGATGCTGAGCTTCGATGAGATGATCGATGCGCTCGAGGCGGGCTCCGGCCGTCACATCAGGCGAATCCCGTTGAACGGAGCGGTGTTTCGGGCCCTGGGTAGGGTCGCGGACGCCGTCGGGGACCGCCTTCCACTCGGGGCCGGATTTAGTTTCGAAGCGGCACAACTGCTCACCGCGGCGA
>NZ_LZJJ01000511.1:0-4477 GCF_001667625.1 Mycobacterium sp. E1715 | reverse complement strand
CCTGGTCGACGGCGGCGATGAGCAGATCGATTACCTCGGTGGCCAGCACGCCGATCCGGGAGTTCGTGTCGTTCATGGCGTGCATCCCCTCGAAACGCCGTGTCGCGTACCGTCCAGAAGTCTAGAGTCGCAACCCCGGTTACACAGGAGGTCCGCTTGGGCAAGACGGATATCGCGGCGCTCCTCGCGGTCGGGTCCGCCCTGATGGTGGGTTTCGGAGACGTCATCCAGCAGCGATCCGCCCAACAGGTCACCGACAAGCCGGTCGGAACCATGGCTCTGTTCCGCCAGCTCCTGCGCGATCGGCAATGGTGGACGGGCAGCCTGGTGGCCGCCGCCGGGTTCGGCTTGCAGGCAGCGGCGCTTGACCTGGGCTCGGTGGTGCTGGTGCAGGCGCTGTTGGTGACGTCGTTGCTGTTCGCGTTGCTGATCAGCGCGCGGACCAATCACCGGAGAATCACGGCGCGGCAAGGCATTTGGGCCGTGCTGCTGGCCGCGGCGGTCGCGGTGGTCGTGACGGTCGGCGACCCCCAGGAGGGAACGCCGCGCGGGTCTGTGCATACCTGGAGCATCGTGGCATTGGTCATGGGTCCGGCGCTGATCCTGTGCGTGATCGGCGCGCGCATGTTCCCCGGCACCGTTGGCGCGCTGCTGCTGGGTCTGATGTCGGGCTCGCTGTGGGGATTGTTTTCGGTACTGACCAAGGGTGTGGTCGACCAGCTGGACCGCGGCATCCCCGCGCTGCTGCGCCTGCCCGAGGTGTACGTGTGGGTGGTGGTGGCCATCGCGGCGACGGCCTGGGAGCAGTCCGCGTTTCGGGCCGGTCCGCTCACCGCGTCGCTTCCGGCCGTGACCGTCGCCGAGCCCGTCGTCGGATCGGTGCTCGGCGTCACCGTGCTCGGTGAGACGCTGCGCACCAACGACATCGGCCTGGTGGCACTGGGCCTGTCGGTCGCGGTGATGGCGGCCGCGACCGTGGCACTCGCCCACAGCCAGGCCGCCGGGGCCCCGCCGACCGGCGAAAAGCCCGCGGTGTCAGCTTGATCAGATGCGCGAGCCGACCCGGTGCGCCGTGCCGTCCGGATCGACATAGGCGAATTCGCGCAGACCGTAGGGAGTGTCCTGCGGTGGGAGCAGGCGGCCCTCGAGGTCTTCCAGTGCAGCCCACTCCGCATGGAGGACGTCGGCATCGCTGACGTAGAGGTACACGCTTGCACCGGTTCGCAACGGGTCGTGCTCGTCCCACTCCGTCAGGTGGATGGATACGGATCCACGGTCGACGAACCCGTAGCGATCTGGTCCGTCGTATGCGCGTGCAGCGAAGCCGAGTCGTCGATAGCGATCCAGGGCGACGTCGAGATTCCGTACCGGGACGATCGGCGCTACCGAGGTGAAGTCAACTGCGGTCACACCGCGAACATATCGCTTGGCCCCGAACCCCCTCGCGACACCCGGCCGCTGACGTACGCTGCATCGGACCGACTTCTGAATAGGGGACGCGCTGGGGGTGCGCGAAAAGGCTTGCCTAGGCAGGAAAGGCATTCGACATGCGCCAGCTGACAGCTTCAGTCGCCATAGCCGCCGCCGGAATACTGCTCGCCGGCTGCAGCCACGATGGCGGGAGCGCCGCGTCGTCGACCACCAGCAGCACCACGGCTGTGGCTAAGACGCCCCTCATCAAGGCCCAGCTGCCCGACCTCATGCTCAGCCCTAGCGATATCGACACGATGCTGGGGGTCACCGGCACCACCAGCGACCCACCGAAGACCGCGCTGGAAGAAGACACAGCCAAGCGCAGCGACTACACGCTTCCCGCCGAATGCAAGTACGCCCTCCACGCGGCCCTGGCACCCGTTTATGCGGACAGCGGGTACACGGCGGTTTACGGCTACCACGACCTTGCACCCACTCCCCCGGGCGCGGATGACCTGGAAAGCCCTGACGTGTACCAGTTTGTCGTGTTGTTCCCCGCGCCCGACCAGGCGAACGCGTTTTTCACCACCTCATCGCAGCAATGGCCCGCCTGCGCCAACCGCTTGGACACCGTGCCCGCCGACGGCGCCCATCCCGAACTCCAGTGGAAGGTCGGACCGGTCACCAACGCCAACGGGGTGCTGAGCACGACCGTAACGCTGAGCTTCAGCCGTAACGGCGTGAATTTGACCGTCCCGTGTCAGCGGGCGTTGACCGTTCGCAGCAACGTCGTCGTCGACGTGGACGCATGCCGCAAGGACGCGGGAGATCTCGGCATCAACATCGCCAACCAGATCGCCGGGAAGATCGGCAAGCAATAGGACCTCAATGGCCGCCCGCCGTTCATCCATCGGCGGTAGCTGCTCGCCGCGCCCCCGGCGTACGATCTTGCGGCCGAACCCGGTCAAGCGACGACACTTGCGCCACCAACGATCCTGGCGGTAAGCCGTAGCTGCACCCGGCGTCGCGACGCGGTTTCGTGCAGTCTGCTCGGATGGTCGGCGGCGGGGTGTCGAGGAGGAAACGCATGGGCGCATCGGAGAAGGCGGCCGAACGCGGCGGCGGACGGCCGGTGATCCACCTCTCGCAGCTGCTGCGTGCGCCGGTGCTGGCCCGCGCCGGGGAAACGGTGGGCCGTGTCGAGGACGTGATCGTGCGGCTGCGGGGCGCCGACGAGTACCCCCTTGTCACCGGGATCGTGGCCGGGGTCGGCGGGCGGCGGGTGTTCATCGGTGACAAATCGATCGACGAGTACGCCGCGGACCGAGTCCTGTTGACCAAGAACAAGGTTGACCTTCGCGGCTTCGAGCGCCGTGAAGGTGAGGTGCTGCTGCGCGCCGACGTGTTGGGCCACCGGCTGATCGATGTGGCCAATGTCGAGCTGATCCGCGCCTACGACGTGGAACTGGAAGACACCGGCGCCGGATGGATGCTGACGCGCGTGGACACCCGACGGCCACCGCGGTTGTTCGGACTGATCAGGCAGTCGGGCGGGCACGCGGCCCGCGATTGGAAGGCGTTCGAGCCGCTGATCGGCGACGCCCGCTCGGACGCCGTGCGGCGCCTGTCGGACCGCTTCGGCGAGTTCAAGGCCGCCGAGATCGCCGACCTTCTCGAGGAGGCGGACAAGGCCGAGGGCGGCGAGATCCTCGACCGCGTGCGCAGCGACCCCGAACTGGAAGCCGACGTGTTCGAAGAGCTGGAGCCGGACAAGGCCAGCCGGCTCCTCGACGGCATGCCCGACAACGAGGTCGCCGCGCTGCTGGGCCGGATGCGGGCCGACGACGCCGCCGACGCGATCGCCGACCTGCGCCAGTCGCGGCGCCGGCGCGTGCTGGAGTTGATGCCGGGCCCGCAGCGCACCAAGGTCATCACCCTGATGGGCTTCAACCCCGAGAGCGCCGGCGGCCTGATGAACGTCGACTTCGTCTCGTGCGCGGCCGCCACCACGGCGGCCGAAGCGCTGGCGCTGATCGCGTCCGCCGGCACCATACAGCCGGAGGCGCTGATCAAAGTGCATGTGATCGACGAGGACAGACGGCTCGACGGTGTCGTCTCGGTCATCACCTTGTTGCAGGCCCCGGCCGGTGAAACCCTTGCGCGGCTGATGGATTCCGATCCGGTGCGGGTCACGCCGGACGCCGACCTGACCGATGTCGCGCTGTTGATGGCCGACTTCAACCTCTACTCCATCCCGGTGGTCGACGACCAGGATCGCGTGCTCGGGGTGGTCACCGTCGACGACGTGCTCGAGGCGACCATCCCGGAGGATTGGCGCCGGCGAGAGCCCGCGCCGCGTCCCGTGCGCGAGATTCCCGGTGACCAGAGCGCGCGCGTGCCGGGAGGTAATGCGCTGTGACGACCGGTCGCGAAGAGATTCACCGGCCCAGCGCGGTGCTGGACGCCGCGCACCTCGGTGACATCGAGGGCGCGTTCGGTCGCATCAGCGTCGGCGAAACCGAGCACGGCCGCACCTGGAAGACGCGGTTGCTGACCCTGCTCGCGATCGTCGGTCCCGGAATCATCGTGATGGTCGGCGACAACGACGCCGGCGGCGTCGCCACCTACGCCCAGGCCGGACAGAACTACGGCTACTCCCTGCTGTGGGTGCTGCTGCTGTTGATACCCGTCCTGATCGTCAACCAGGAGATGGTGGTGCGGCTCGGCGCGGTCACCGGCGTCGGGCACGCGCGGCTGATCAACGAACGCTTCGGCCGCGGCTGGGGCTGGTTCTCGGTCGGCGACCTGTTCCTGCTCAACTTCCTGACGATCGTCACCGAATTCATCGGCATCAGCCTGGCCGCCGAATTCATCGGCGTCTCCAAATACGTTGTGGTGCCGGTCTCGGCGGTGGCGCTGGTCGCGATCATGGCGAGCGGGAGCTTCCGCCGCTGGGAGCGCGCCATGTTCATTTTCATCGCCGTGACGCTGCTGCAGATCCCGATGCTGCTGATGTCCCACCCCCAGTGGCGTCAGGCCGCCAAATCGTTCGTGATACCCAGCA
>NZ_LZJJ01000510.1:0-1276 GCF_001667625.1 Mycobacterium sp. E1715 | reverse complement strand
GCGGTGGCGGTGTCGTGCGAGGGCCGGTCGTTGACGTATCGGGAGTTGGACGAGGCGTCGAATCGGTTGGCGCATCTGTTGATTGGTCGGGGTGCGCGTCCGGGGGAGTCGGTGGCGGTGGTGTTCTCCCGGTCGGCGGAGGCGATCGTGGCGATCCTGGCCGTGTTGAAGTCGGGGGCGGCGTATTTGCCGATCGATCCGGGGTTGCCGGTGGCGCGGATCGAGTTCATGTTGGCCGACACCGCGCCGGTGGCCGCGTTGACCACGGCGGCGCTGGCCGAGAAGTTGGCCGGGCATGTGCTGCCGGTCGTCGACGTGCACAGCCCTGCCCTGCGGGCGCAGCCGGCCACGGCGCCCGCGGCGGGCCCGGACCCCGAGGATGTCGCGCACGTCATCTACACCTCGGGCACCACCGGGGTGCCCAAGGCGGTGGCGGTCAGCCACGCCAACGTGACCCGGCTGTTCGACGCCCCCGAAGTCGGCGTGGCGTTGGGGCCCGGGCAGGTGTGGACCCAGTTTCACTCGTATGCGTTTGATTTCTCGGTGTGGGAGATCTGGGGGGCGTTGCTGCATGGGGGCCGGTTGGTGGTGGTGCCCGAGGCGGTGGCCCGCTCGCCCAAGGACTTCCACGCGCTGCTGGTCGCTGAGCAGGTGACGGTGCTCAGTCAGACCCCGGCGGCCGTTCGGATGTTGTCGCCGGAAGGCCTGGACTCGGCGGCGCTGGTGATCGGTGCGGAGCCGGTGCCCGCGGAGCTGGTGGACCGCTGGGCACCGGGGCGGGCGATGATGAACGTCTACGGGCCGACCGAGAGCACGATCTTCGCGTCCATGAGCGTCGCGCTGACCGCGAAATCGGGTGCGCCGCCGATCGGGTCGGCGGTGCCGGGGACCGGACTGTTCGTGCTGGATGGCTGGTTGCGGCCGGTGCCGGTCGGGGTGGTCGGGGAGTTGTATGTGGCCGGGCGCGGGGTGGGCCTGGGATACGTGCACCGGGCCGGGTTGACCGCATCGCGGTTTGTGGCGTGCCCGTTCGGCGAGCCCGGACACCGGATGTATCGCAGCGGGGACCTGGTGCGCTGGGGGATCGACGGCCAGCTGCAGTACGTGGGGCGCGCCGACGAGCAGGTCAAGATTCGCGGTTACCGCATCGAGGTCGGCGAGATCCGCTCGGCCCTCGCCGCTTTGGAGGGCGTCGACGAAGCGGTGGTCGTCGTGCGCGAGGACCGCCCCGGCGACAAACGCCTCGTGGGCTACCTCACCGGCACCGCCGACCCCA
>NZ_LZJJ01000509.1:0-3311 GCF_001667625.1 Mycobacterium sp. E1715 | reverse complement strand
TTGTTGGGTCGGCTGGGGCGCATTACGCGGGGGCGTCTGGTTGTGATCGGGATCGTCTCGGCGGTCGCGCTGGGCGGCATCCTCACCTTCGTGGTGCTGAAGCTGACCCAGGGTGACCAGGGCGTCAAGCCACCCACCGCCCAGCCGGCACCGCCGCAGAGCTTCGCGATCCCGGGCTGCTACAACCTGTCCGTTCCGCCCGTCGAACGGCCTAAGCGGCTCAACGTGCTGGGCTGCGCGAGCGTCGCCGTTGCGCTGCAAGACATGTCGTGGAGTTCGTGGGGCCAACAGGGCGCCGACGGCAGCGGCACGGCCGTGTTCAAGGTCTGCGATCCGAATTGCGCGGCCGGGTATCAACTCACCGAGCCCGTAATCGTCCACGCGTGGAATCCACAGCCGCCGCGGCGCGAGGCCATCTGCCAGGTCGGCTTGAACATCTTCGCCGACATGATCCTGGCTTTTCCCAAAGGTGTTCCCCCGCCGACCGTGCAGAAGATGAACACCCAGTACAACGAGGAACCGGCGGTGCACTTCGCCAATTACTCGAGCGGCGACACGCGCGGAACGCAATTCATCGGCTACACGTACTGCAACTGATCGCCGCGCTCGCGATCGCCGCTGACCCGACGGCGGCGACCCGTCCCCCGCAAGCGGGAGGTGCCCCCATCACCCGGCTCCGCCGCGCTCGCGATCGCCGCTGACCCGACGGCGGCGACCCGTCCCCCGCAAGCGGGAGGTGCCCCCATCGCCCGGCTCCGCCGCGCTCGCGATCGCCGCTAGACCTCGATCACCACGGCGCCGCCCTGGCCACCACCCGCGCACATGGCCGCGACGCCGATGCCGCCGCCACGGCGGGCCAGCTCGTAGACCAGCGTGGTCACCATGCGCGCGCCCGAGGCCGCGATGGGGTGGCCGAGGCTGCAGCCGCTGCCGGAGAAGTTCACCTTCTCCTCGTCGATGCCGTACTCGCGGCACGCCGCGATCGGCACCGAGGCGAACGCCTCGTTGATCTCCCACAGCGCGACGTCGTCGACCGACAGCCCGGCCCGCTGCAGCACTTTGCCGATGACCTTGACGGCCCCCAGCCCGGTGTCGCGGGGGGCGACGCCCGCGGCCGCCCACGCCCGGACCGCGCCCATGACATTGAGGTTCTCGGCCGCGGCGTAGTCGCGGTCCACGAGAGCCACCGCCGCGGCGGCGTCATTGGTGCCGCTGCTGTTGCCGGCCGTGATCGAGAACCCCTCGATCTCGGGGTGCAGCACTTTGAGCGCGGCGAGCTTTTCGACGGTGGTGTCTCGGCGGGGATGCTCGTCCACGGAGAACTCGGTGACCGAACCGTCGAACTGGGTGACCTTCAGCGGGATGATCTCGTCGACGAACTTGCCCGCGTCCATGGCCGCGATGGCGCGCTGATGTGAGCGGGCCGCCCACGCGTCCATCTCCTCGCGCGTGATCCCGACCGCCTGGGCGGTGTTCCAGCCCACGGTGATCGACATGTCCTTGGCGGGTGCATCCGGCGTTTCGACGTGCGTCGGCGGCATCCAGCGCTCCTCGAACTTGAGCTCCGGGCCGGGGATCCGCCAGTTGGTCAGCGGTGTCATCGACAACGACTGCACGCCGCCGGCGATCAGCACGCGTTCCATCCCGGAACCGATCTGCGCCGCCGCGTTGCCGATGGCGGTCAGGCTGCCCGCACAGTGCCGGTTCACCGACTGGCCGGGAATGTCCTCCATCCCCGTGGCGGTGGCGGCATACCTCGCCAAATCCCCGCCCCCGTAATGGGATTCAGCGAAGATGATGTCGTCGATGGCGGACGGGTCGACGCCGGAGCGGCGCACGACCTCCGGAAGCACCGTGGTGATCAGCGTCTCGGGTGGCGTGTTGACGAGCGTGCCCTTGAAGGAGCGGCCGATCGCCGTCCGAACCGCTCCGACAATGACGGGTTTGGCCATGTTCTCAACCTCGAACGGTCTGGCTGCGGTCGGCAGCGCGGGTGTCAGCAGATGACGCGAATCGTAACAAATACCGTATGGCCAATAGTAAACGGCCTGAGTTTCCGCCATCCCGATACCGACCGCGCGTGACAGGACACAATGGGTCGATGACAACCAGACCAGTCGCCGTGCGTGACACCACCGAGCTCACCGCGTATCGCGTCGCGGCGATGCTCCTGGGCGTGGGGACGCTGCACTTCGTGGCGCCCAAGCCGTTCGACACGATCGTCCCGGCCGAGCTCCCGGGCAGCGCCCGCTTCTACACCTATGCGTCCGGGGTGGCCGAGGTGGGCATCGGAGCGGCGTTGCTGCCACGACGCACGCGGCGACTGGCCGCGCTCGCGGCCGCCGTGTTGTTCGTCGGCGTGTTTCCGGCCAACGTCAACATGTGCCGGCTGTGGTGGGACAAGCCCTGGCCGATGCGGATCGTCGCCCTGGCCCGGTTGCCCCTGCAGATCCCCATGATCACCACCGCACTCAAGATCAGCCGCAACAGCTGAGGGCACCCATCTTCGTCACAAGCGCCACAGCCGTCGCTGGGGGCGGGGATGCCCGGCGTGCTCGCCTCTCAGCGACAATGCGTTCGTTGGGCTGGGCGGCGGCCTCATCGCCCGCGTTGTCGCTCCGAGGCGGGCAACCTGTGCGTCTCCCGGCGCGGGGGCTGGTGCTGCCTCTGCGACTGGCCCGACCACGGGACGCTCCGCAAAGCGCGTGTGCCGCAGGCGGACTCAGCCACCGATGTCGACCGAGCGGCCCAGGAAAGCCATCAGCCGCGCGGTCGGCGTCGCGTCATCCAGTGCGGGCTGGGCCGGCCCGAAGCCGCCCGGCCGCCGCAACAGGTGCTCGGGCAGCGACTCCACCAACCCGCGGCACAGCCCCAGCAGGTCCGCGGGCAGCTCGATCAGCCGCCCTTGCGACCGTTGGATGTCCCAGGCGTGCATGGCCAGGTCGGACACCGGATACGTCAGCGCCCGCCGCAACGGAACCTCACCTTCGGGCGACCTCCGCGGTCCGTCGAGGTCGGCGCCGGGCAACCCGGCCCGCAGCCGCGCCGCCAGCTCGCGCAGCCGCTGGCTCGGGTCATCGCATATCCAGTCGGCAGGCTGCGACGGGCGGTCCCAGAGCTCACCGTCCTCGACCAGGGTCACCACTTTCGCCGCGCTGCCCGTGACGTGCCCGACCAGCTCGCGCAGGCTCCAGCCCTCGAGATTGGACGGCTGATCCCAGCGCTCCGGGGAAACCTGGTCGACGGCGGCGATGAGCAGATCGATTACCTCGGTGGCCAGCACGCCGATCCGGGAGTTCGTGTCGTTCATG